>CBFQYI010000176.1:0-8667 GCA_965720825.1 uncultured Chryseobacterium sp.
TCCGTTTGGGCACCCAATGCAAAGAAAGTTTCCGTGATTGGAAATTTTAATAACTGGAATCACAAAGATCATATCTTGTTTCCGAGATGGGATGAATCAGGGATTTGGGAAGGGTTTATTGAAGGATTAACCTGGGGAACATTATACAAATATGCTATTGAAACACAAGGAGGCGAAATTCTGGAAAAAAGTGACCCTTATGCGGTAAGCTGGGAACAGAATATTCAGGCAGCTTCTCTGGTTTCTACCACATGGTATGAGTGGAATGATCAGAAGTGGATGGATAACCGCTGGGAAAAAAACAGGCTGGAAGCTCCCATATCTGTATATGAACTGCATTTGGGTTCCTGGGTAAGAGAAGAAGATCAGCCCCAACGTTTTTTAAACTATAGAGATATTGCCAAAAAACTGGTTCCATACATTAAAGAAATGGGGTTTACCCATGTGGAATTGATGCCCGTGATGGAATATCCTTACGAACCGAGCTGGGGATATCAGATTACCGGTTTTTATGCGGCTACTTCGCGCTTTGGTTCACCACAGGATCTGATGTTTCTTATTGATGAACTTCACAATAATAACATAGGCGTTATTCTTGATTGGGTTCCGTCCCATTTTCCGGGAGATGCTAATGGTCTTCATCGTTTTGATGGATCCTATCTGTATGAACATGAAGATCCGAGAAAAGGCTTTCATCCCGATTGGAAGTCACATATATTCAATTACGGAAGAAATGAAGTCAAGTCTTTTCTGATCTCAAATGCCATGTTCTGGCTGGATCGTTATCATGCGGATGGATTGCGTGTGGATGCGGTAACCTCAATGCTTCATCTTGATTATTCACGAAATGAAGGTGAATGGGAACCGAATATCTATGGTGATAATGTCAATCTGGAAGCTAAAGCTTTTCTTCAGGAGTTCAATACGGCTGTTTATAAAGAATTTGGGAATAATATCATGACCATAGCGGAAGAAAGTTCAGATTTTCCTATGCTTACAAAACCTGTTCATGACGGTGGTGTAGGATTTGGAATGAAATGGATGATGGGCTGGATGCATGATACGCTGGATTACTTCAAAGAAGATTTTGTTAACCGTAAATTTCATCATCATAAACTGACCTTTGCCTCCATGTATATGTATAATGAAAATTATATGATGCCTTTGTCACATGACGAAGTGGTACACGGAAAAGCAAGCCTTATTTATAAAATGAAAGGAGACGAATGGCAGAAATTTGCCAACCTCCGTACCTTATATGTATATATGTATACCCATCCCGGAGCGAAACTGCTTTTTATGGGTGATGAATTCGGGCAGACCAGTGAATGGAATTTTACCCGAAGTCTCGACTGGCATTTGCTGAAATATCCTGTTCACAAAGGAATGCAGGATATAGTAAAAGAACTGAATCATTTGTATAAGTCAGAAACTGCTTTTTACGAAAATCAGTTTGATAAACATGGTTTTGAATGGGTAGAAGCGGATGATCTGGAAAACTCAGTGTATGTATACCTCAGAAAAGGAAAAAGAAAAGATGACGTCCTGATGGTAGCTTTAAATCTGGCACCTAAAGTTTTGGATTATAAAATCGGAATTCCTGCAGGAACACATTGGGAAGTTGTTTTAAATTCCGATGATGAAAAATACAGTGGAAGCGGAGTAGAGCCTGAAATCCTGGAAGAGAAGTATGAAGAATGGAGAGGATATCCGAAAACAATGACGGTGAAGCTGCCGCCATTGGCTGGAATTATTTTACGACAGAAGAAAGATAAAAAGTATAAATTACATAGAATTAAACACAAGAGATAAAGAATGGTTGTTTATCATTTAAGTACAGAATGTTATCCTGTAGCAAAAGTAGGAGGTCTTGCAGATGTGGTAGGAGCGTTACCAAAGTATCAGAATAAAATAAAAGGAATAGAGGCCAAGGTAGTTATGCCATGGTACAATAAACCCTTTATCCATGATCACGAATTTGATGTTGTTTTTGATGGTTTTATTCATCAGGGAACGAATATGCTGCAGGTTCAGGTATTTAAGGAAAAGAGCAATGTGTTGGGATTTGAGCTGTATATGGTAAGAATTCCCGGGTTACTGGACAGAGACAATCCTTACGGGTATCAGGATGAAAGCTTCCAGTTTCTGGCTTTTCAGCATGGTGTGTTACATTGGTTATGTGCTATGGAGATCCGCCCGGATGTTTTGCACTGTCATGATTATCATACGGGATTGGTTCCTTTCATGGTAGAAAACTGTCCGGAATTTGCATTCTTAAAAGGAGTAAAAACAATAGGAACCATTCATAACGGAGAATATCAGGGAATGATGAGCTGGGGGATGGCCAATTATATGCCTGCTTTTGATCATTACAAATGGGGACTGATGGATTGGAACGGATTCATGAATCCTCTGGCAAGTATGATTAAATGTGCCGATGCTTTTACCACTGTTTCCGAAGGCTATCTTGAAGAACTTTTCATCAGCTTCCGCGGACTGGAAAGTCTGGTTCGCCAGGAATTCGGAAAAGCATACGGGATTATCAACGGTATTGATACTGAAGTCTGGAATCCTGAAACTGATCCGATGCTGGATTTTAATTTTAACAGCAAGAATGCAATAGCTCAAAAGAAGAAAAACAAAGAAAAGCTTTGCAAAGAGTATGGATTGAAACCTGAACTTCCTTTGTTTGCCTTTATCGGAAGATTTGCCACGGAAAAAGGAGCAGATCTGCTGCCTGATGTCGTGTGGAGAAGCATTAAGCAGAGCTATGGAGCTTTAAATATTATGATTCTCGGATCAGGAAATACCTACATTGAAAATAAACTGAAAGAATACGATTATACCTACACCAATTTTGCTCTCGATCTGGGATATAAAGAACATCTCTCCCATAAGATCTATGCTTCAGCAGATTTCCTTCTGATGCCTTCAAGAGTAGAGCCTTGCGGATTGAATCAGATGTACTCCATGAGATACGGAACCGTTCCTGTGGTAAGATATACAGGTGGACTCAGAGATACCGTAGAAGATATTTCAACAGGGGGAGCAGGACTCAACTTTACTTATCCCGGTGTAGATGATGTTGTACATGCGATGAACAGGGCGATGGCGATTTATAATCAAAAAGGAGTGATGGATGATCTTATCCATGCCAACATGAATTTTGACTTTGCATGGGAGAAATCTGCAGAAAAATACATAGCTTTATATAATAGCTGATACAATGAAGATTTTCGGATTTCTTTTTTTAATAATGATACTGTTTTCTTGTAAAGAAGACAGAGGAAGTTATCACGGAGGTTATTATTGGATCTATGTATATGGCCTTCCTGCTATAGAACGATATGAAGCAATGGATGGGATTTCTGAAAAGTGGAAAATCAAACATTACTCTGTTGGCGGCTGTCTGATAGAACCCAATGAGATGAAGAAAGTAGATGCTATTAATAAAAGAACATATGCTGCAATAGAAAGACAATATGGAAAAGGATGGAGAGAAGCGTATCGTAAGGATGTTGAAAGTTTTGTAATGAAGAGAGCAGATGTGATGGATGTTCTTATTACCAATCAGTTTTTCAGAAATGAGCTTAAAAAATATAATATTGAAATCTATAATCTGGATAAAGAGGTTTTAGAATTAAATGATAAAGAAGATTTTCAGGTGGTTGTTTTTAATAATGAACTCCAATATGAAAATAAAGAATGCTTTAAAGTAGCAGTAAACACTAAGAACAGAACAGTAAACTTAATACAATAAAAAACGCAAGATATTTATGAATCGAAATGTAATCTCCATTGTTTTAGGAGGAGGCAGAGGAACAAGATTATTCCCGTTAACGTATACCAGATCAAAACCGGCTGTTCCTATTGCAGGAAAATACAGATTGGTGGATATTCCTATTTCAAACTGTTTGAACTCAGGATTGAATAAAATTCTGGTGTTAACGCAGTTTAATTCTGCTTCCCTCAATTCGCATATTAAAAACTCTTACCACTTTGATATCTTCAGCAAAGGCTTTGTTGATATTCTTGCTGCTGAGCAGAATGTAGAAAATGAAAGCTGGTACCAGGGGACTGCAGATGCTGTGCGCCAGTCTATGAAACATCTTGAAAAATATGATTATGACTATATCCTGATTCTTTCAGGAGATCAATTGTATCAGATGGATTTCAGAGAAATGCTCGACTTTCATATTGAAAATGGAGGTGATCTTACCATTGCTACCATTCCGGTTAATGCAAAAGATGCCACAGGTTTTGGAATCTTAAAATCAGATGATGAAGGAAATATCACGTCTTTTTATGAAAAACCGGATTTTGATACGCTGTCAGGCCTGAAGTCTGAAGTTTCAGAAGAAAATAAACACACCGGAAAAGAGTTTCTGGCTTCCATGGGAATCTATATTTTCACCAAGAATATCCTTAAAAAGATGTTTGAAGAAGGTGCAGGAGATGATTTTGGAAAAGATATTATTCCGAGTTCTATCGGAAAATATAAGACACTTAGCTATCAGTACGAAGGCTATTGGACGGATATCGGAACCATAGAGTCTTTCTACGAAGCGAATCTGGATCTTTGTCTGGATCTGCCACAGTTTAATCTTTTCTCTTCTTCTCCTATCTATACCAGAGCAAGAATGCTTCCGCCATCAAAAATTAACGGCTCATATGTAAGTAAAGCTGTTTTTGGGGATGGATGCATCATTATGGCAGATAAAATTGAAAATTCCGTGATCGGAAACAGAACAAGAATTGATAAAGGAAGTACCATCGTAAACTCCTACGTCATGGGAGCTGATTTCTATCAAAATACAACAGAAATTGTCCTGAATGACAGAGGTGGCCGTCCTAATATGGGAATCGGAAAATATTGCTACATTGAAAAAGCAATCCTTGATAAAAACTGTTACATTGGCGACAATGTGAAAATCATCGGTGGAAAACATATTCCGGATGGTGATTATGGGACTTATTCCGTACAGGATGGGATTGTCGTAGTAAAGAAAGGAGCGGTGATTGCTCCGGGAACACATATAGGATAGAAGAAAGGAAGATGGGTGCTGGAAGATGAAGGGTGTGAAAGCCGGAGTAGAGATAAAAATTTTTATATAAAATTCCGGTTTATGCAATTGTTTGAAGAATTTTCAATCATAAGTTTTTGAATGATTGCTGTCTAATAGTATCCTCCGGCTTCCCTCATCCCGCTTCCTGCCTTTAACCAGGTTAATTATTGTTAAACATACAATCAGAGTGATCAGCATATTGTTCACTCTCTTTATTGTAAAGAAATACAATTCAATAATTCTGGTTTTTGTCAACCCATAAAAACACAATTTAAAAAAAGAAAGCTATTCTTGATGAAATATGAACAAATTCTTTTTAAGACACTCCTGATTTTAACAATTTTAATGGCTGAATGTTATGCCTCACAAACAGTTACCGTTCGGGGAATAGCCAGGGATTCTTTAAATAATCTTATAGCAATTAGTGTAAATGATACAATAAGAAAGTTTAGAGACAAAGCATTTGAAAATAAAGATTGGAAAGGGTATGATGCATTAGCTAATAATAAAAACCTTTTCACAATACCTGATTCTGTGGGGAATTATGTCATAACAGCAAAAGTTACAGATACACTGTATTTTTCTAAAAGGAAGTATGCCACCCAAAAATATAAAGTTGCGGACATAGTAAAGAATAATATTCAGGTTCATTTAAAACGGGCACCATGTATTCCTAATAAAGAATGTGATCAGAAAACCCCACCAAAGTTATATATTTTCGTGGGGAAAAAAATAAATGTTACTTCTGTAGACACATCGCAATATTGTGGTGACATGATGGATAGCGAATATAAAGCTGAATATAAAATTGAACAGGAGTTTTCAGAGCATTATCCCTCTTCAACAATTATTTTTACAGCTTATGACCACAACAGTAAGTATGAATTTGATTTTAGAAACTATGATCATGTATTGATTTTTGTAGGGGAATACTGTGGTGATTTAATTCATTTGAAATATCAGTTTTTTCCTTTATACAAAACAGCTGACGGAAGATGGGCAACCCCAGTGAAGCCTAAAGCAGAACAGATATATCAACTTGACCAATATACACCTTCTAAAATAGACTTTGATCAATCTGTCAATTTTGATTTGCCTTATAATTTAACTGAAGAGCAAATTGCTCAAGTAAGAACATATCAGTTTCCTGAAAAATATTATGATATTAAAGATAATAAGGTCATTCCAATAATGGGAAGATATGCGGAAGATTTAGTGAAAATTTGGAAGGAAATGTATGAGAAAAATAAAGAATAAATTAATTAAAAGAAAGGGAGCTAGAAGTTATTTAAGACCAGAGTACCACTAGGAGTCTTATCATATAAATCGAGGTTTATCAGGTAAGATGAAATGTTTTAAATCAGAAAAGGAATAGGGATTATTCATCAGGTAGTATCCTCCAGCTTCCCTCATCCCGCTTCCTGCCTTTAACCAGGTTAATTATTGTTAAACATACAATCAGAGTGATCAGCATATTGTTCACTCTTTTTATTTGTATTATTTTTGTGCGATGCGTATTTTTAAAATCTTAGCGGTAATCATTATTCTTTTGGGGGGAGCTTATGCTGCTTCCATGTATTATTTTGTAGATGAAAGTAAAAACTTTACGATTGAAAAAGAGATCGATTATCCTGTAGATAAGGTTTTTTCCCAGTTTAATAACCTTCAGAATTTTACGAGATGGAATAACTTTTTTACCAGCTCACCATCTATAGACATTGATTACTATACGCCATATGAAGGACAGGGAAGTGCCATCAGTTATGTAGATCCTAAAAATGATACCGATGGAGAAATGTTCATCAGGTATGAAAACCTCAATAAAACGCTGAAATATCAGCTTTTTGAGGATGAAAATGAAAATCCAACATTGGTTGACGTTAAATTCAAACCGGTTTCTGCTGAAAAAACAAAAATAATCTGGTATGTTCATACCCCCAAACTGCCAGTCTGGAAAAGAGTAGAAAACTTTTGGACTGAAGACCGTTTTGCTGAAAATATCAACAAAAGTATGGTAAATCTTAAAAACTCTTTAGGAAATAAAGTAGAAAAAGATAACCAGATGGCAGCCATCAAATATGATAGTCTGATGGTAGAAAATAAGTACATCGAACAAAAAAGATGCTCTTTACAAAAATATCGTGATGAATTACAACAAAGTCTATAATTTCGTGACAATGGATCTTGGAAAAAGAGATGATGAATTCGGATATCCGGTCTTGATTACGGACGCCGATAATTACAAAGACAAGGAGGTTTCTTATTTCCTCGGAATTCCACTTTCTAAGAAAATCGGAGTGTCTGATAATAATTTCAATTTTAGGTCCGTAAATCCGTCTCAAAATTACGTAATGTACTACAAAGGGAATTATGAGGGACGAATTCGGGCAATCCAGCAGCTCATTCAGAAAGCCAAAAAAGACGAGATGCGCTTCGGAGATATCCGTCAGACCTTTATTGAACGTCCGATGGAAGGTCAGGAGGTAAACGTTAAGCTCTCATTATCAGTGTATAAGTAATTTTTTTTTATTTTATTTTTTCTTAAGTTTTTTTAACGGTTTCAGACTGTTCTAACTCGGTTTTTTTTATTAAATTTGAAGATTAATTCTACAAATAAATTTTAATAAATAGATAAACTGTAATAATGGACAGATTTTCATTCCTAAACGCAGCTCATTCTCAGTTAATTGAGGATTTATACCAACAGTACTTAAAATTCCCGGACTCTCTAGAACCATCATGGAAAGCTTTCTTTCAAGGCTTCGATTTTGCTTTGGAGAACTACGGAGATGACGATAACATCCAGTTTATTCAGGCTTCAGCCAACGCTGCCCCGGCAGTACAACAACAGATTTCTCAGGCAGTATCCAACGGAGAAGTTCCTGAGCATATCAAGAAAGAATTTAAAGTAGTAAACCTTATCGAGGCTTACAGAACAAGAGGACACCTTTTTACAAAGACTAACCCTGTTAGAGAAAGAAGACACTATACCCCTACTTTAGACATTGAAAATTTCGGTCTTTCTAAAGAAGATTTAAATACAAAATTCAACTGTGCTGTTGAAACAGGAATGAAAGAACCTGCTACTTTGGCAGATTTGATCAAGCACCTTGAAAGCATCTACTGTGATTCTATCGGAGTAGAATACATGCACATCAACAATGTTGAAGAAAAAGATTTCATCAAAAGATGGCTTCAGGTAAACGAAAACCACCCAAGTCTTTCTGCGAACGAAAAAACAGAAATCTTATTAAAATTAAACCAGGCGGTTGCTTTTGAAAACTATCTTCACACAAAATTTGTAGGACAAAAAAGATTCTCATTAGAAGGTGGTGAAACATTAATCC
The DNA here is from genome assembly GCA_965720825.1 of uncultured Chryseobacterium sp. GTDB lineage: Bacteria > Bacteroidota > Bacteroidia > Flavobacteriales > Weeksellaceae > Chryseobacterium. Next base: position 8,414 of record CBFQYI010000176.1, read on the forward strand.
CTGCTTTAGATCAATTGATCTCAAGATCTTCTCAACTGGGAGTAGATGAAGTAGTATTAGGGATGGCTCACAGAGGTAGATTGAATGTTCTTACCAACATTTTCGGAAAATCTTACAAACAGATCTTTTCAGAATTTGAAGGAAAAGAATTCGAAGAAGATGTATTCTCAGGTGACGTTAAATATCACTTAGGATCTTCTAAAAAGATCAAAAAAGCTTCGAACCTTTTTCGGTGCCGCGACGACAGATGATCA
>CBFQYI010000177.1:0-8630 GCA_965720825.1 uncultured Chryseobacterium sp.
TTCATCCAGACATACAAACTATTCGCTCAGACTATCCACAACGTTTGTCATTCCGTAGGAATCCAGGCATAGAAAGCTTGTGATAATGAATGAGGGTAAATAAGAGTTTAGATTCCTGCGGAATGACAAGGTGGGTGTTTCTGTGTGCGTGCATAGCCACTTACTTGCTCCAGACATAGTACAAACTATTCACTTAGCCTATCCACAACGTTTGTCATTTCGTAGGAATCCAGTGCCAGGAAGCATTCTGATGATAAATGATGACAATCTAAGAGTCGAGATTCCTGCAGAGTGACAAGGTGGGTGCTTATGTGTGCGTGTATAGCCACCTATTTCATCCAGACATACAAACTATTCGCTCAGACTATCCACAACGTTTGTCATTCCGCAGGAATCTCAATATAACACGTTTAAGTTTAGGCTAAAGCCCATTTCTATTGAATTTCTACTACACGCTAAGATAGAAGAGTGCTGTAGAGCCCAAACTCCTACGCCCTTCATAATACTTTAACACCCTTTATAGCCTCTCCCCCGATAAATTTTCGTTCTTTTGCAAAAAGTTTTAATTTTTACCTAACCGCATGTCTAAGTTTGATGAAATCCGGTATTTCTATGATCAGGAAGTGAATGAGAGATTACAGAGCATAGCCCGTGATCCCATGATGAAAGCCTTTATGAATTTTACTTTTCCTGATACAGATGAGCAGGTTTGGCTGGAACAGTTTAAGAATGTTCATTCCATCAGTGATTTTCAGCATCAGTTTGTAGCCTTTGCCGTTCGCCAGATCCTTGCAAAAAGTTCTGACGGTTTAACGACTTCAGGATTTGATAAGCTGGATAAAAACACCTCTTACCTTTTCATCTCGAACCACAGGGATATTGTTCTGGATACGTCACTGCTTAATCTGGTACTGCTGGAAGGCGGTTATGTAATGACAGCTTCAGCTATCGGTGATAATCTTGTGCGTAAGAATTTCTTAAATGTACTGGCTAAGCTGAACCGAAATTTTTTGGTACAAAGAGGTCTGCCGCTTCGTGAACAACTTACCAGTTCACAAACGATGTCTGAGTATATTAAAGAACTGCTCCTTCAGGAAAACCGTTCTGTATGGATTGCCCAGCGTGAAGGCCGTACCAAAAACGGTAACGATTCTACCCAGCAAGGTGTTCTGAAAATGCTTGCCATGGCAGCCGGAGACCAATCATTGATAGATTATTTTAAAACATTAAAGATTGTTCCTATATCTATCTCCTATGAATATGACCCTACAGATTCCTTAAAGATGCCTCAGCTACTGGCACAGCACAGGGATGAGGAATACATTAAAGGGAAAAATGAAGATTTCACCAACATCATCAGCGGAATTCTGGGCCAAAAGAAACGCATTCACCTTCATGCCGGTGATGTTCTGGATAAAGAACTGGATGAAATTGCAGCGACCATTGACAACAAAAACAAACAGCTGCAGGCCATTGCACAGGTAATTGACCGTTCTATCATCAGTCATTATAAACTTTGGCCTACCAAGTACATCGCTTACGATCTGCTTCACAACACGAATATGTACGCTTCCGAATATACAGAGCAGGAAAAACAGTTATTTGTCCGCAGACTTGAAATGCGCATTGATCCATCGGATCCTGTTTCCAGAGAGTATTTCCTTGCCATGTATGCCAATCCTTTGGTGAATAAACTGAAGGTTGAAGAAGAATCTAAAAACTAGTTTAAAATACTATAAAGATAAAAAACCACTGTTACTGAGCAGTGGTTTTGTTTTTATTCTTTCAGATTTTTATTTGGATTTCGACATGGAATCCACCTCTATGATTGCCTCTGCAAATGCTTTTGGAGCTTCCTGTGGTAAATTGTGTCCAATTCCTCCTGTTAGGGTATGGTGCACATATTGGCCTGTAAATCTGGAAGCATAACTTTCCGGTGCAGGAAACGCCGCTCCGTTGGCATCACCTTCCAGGGTAACGGTTGGAACTGTAATCGATGGAGATTTTGCCAGTTGGGCTTCAAGAGCATCGTATTGCTTTTCTCCTTTTGCCAATCCCAGACGCCAGCGGTAATTGTGAATTACAATATCCACATGGTCTGGATTATTAAATGCTTTGGCAGAACGCTCGTAGGTCTGGTCATCAAAAGCCCATTTAGGGGAAGCCGTTTTCCATATCAATTTGTTAAATGCCATAGTATTCGCTTTGTAACCTTTATAGCCTCTTTCCGTTGAAAAGTAATACTGATACCACCATAAAAACTCAGCATTGGGTGGCAAAGGTTTTTCATTTGCCTTTGGACTTCCTATTAAATATCCGCTTACAGCCACCAAACCTGTACAGCGTTCAGGCCATAATGCTGCCATAATATCTGCCGTTCTTGCACCCCAGTCAAAACCGCCAATGATTGCTTTATCAATTTTCAGAGCATCCATAAAGGCAATGATATCCAATGCGACAACACTCTGCTGACCGTTTCGTTTGGTATCCGGAGAAACAAAGGTAGTAGTTCCATAGCCTCTCAAATAAGGAACTAATACACGGTAGCCTTTTTCAGCAAGAATAGCGGAGGACTCTTCAAAACTATGGATATCATAGGGCCACCCATGAAGAAGGATAACAGGTTTTCCATTGGCCGGACCTACTTCTGCATATCCAACGTTCAACAGCCCGGCTTTGATAGTCTTTGTATTCTGAAACGCGGAGGTAACGGATGTTTCCAGGTCTTTTTCACCCTTGGTATACGTCTGTGCTTTTAAAGACAAAAATCCCATTCCCATCAAAATAAACAGGGATAAAACGGATTGTATTTTTTTACTGAAATTCAATGTAGTATTCATAATAGTGATGTTTTGTGATGGTAAAATTATGGCAAAGCAGAGATCGGAATAAGAACAAATACTTTGAACAGGTCATATTAAACGTTGAATACTGATTTTCGGGCGGTAAACCGGACACTTTCCCTACTCTTCTTCATTGTTTTAATTTCAAAAGAAAGAATTTCCGGGGTATAAAAAAGTACCACATTTGGTAAAAACATCATGATAATCATTCTATTAAAAGTAAAATTGTTTATATTTAATTAGATATATTCAAAGAATTGTCATGTTATAAAAGGCAGGATAATTGCAATAATCTACAAAATCACACAAAATAAGACTTATGAATGTACAGTTAGACCCACAATCTACGACTGAAAAGAATGCTGTTGATCATTTCCGTTCAGATGTTTTGAACGGACTCCAAAATACTCCTAAAAAATTATCTTCAAAATATTTTTACGATAAGATCGGCGATCATCTTTTTCAGCAAATCATGGCCATGCCCTCCTATTATCTGACCCGTTGTGAACTGGATATTTTCAAAAATAAAACAGACGAACTTATTGATCTCCTTATTCCCGGAAACGAACCTTTCGACCTGATTGAATTAGGAGCAGGAGACGCTATGAAATCGACCTACTTACTTGACCAGCTGATCAGGAAAGGCATTAACTTTACTTACATGCCGATTGATATCTCAGGAAATATTCTTTCCATACTCCACAAAAAACTAAGCAGTCAGCTTCCGGAACTGAAAATTACCTGTCTGGAAGGAGATTATTTTGAAATGCTTCAAAAAGCCGCTTCCTTATCGGACCGGAGAAAAGTTATTTTATTTTTAGGAAGTAATATCGGGAATATGACTCCTGAAGAAGCTGAAGACTTCTGTCTGCATCTGAATAGCAATCTATCCGCAAAAGATCGTGTATTGGTAGGATTTGACCTCAAGAAAAATCCACACATTATTCTGGAGGCTTATAATGATAAAGAAGGAATTACCGCTTCTTTCAATCTTAATCTTCTTACCCGTATCAACAATGAACTGGGTGGTAATTTCGATGTGAAACAATTTCAGCATTACCAGACTTATGATCCTGTTACCGGAGCCTGCAGAAGTTTTCTGATCAGCCTTATCAGCCAGGATGTGACGATTGACAATACAACGATTTCTTTTGAAGAAAACGAACTTATCGATATGGAAATTTCACAGAAATTCTCTCCTGAAAAGATCAGGGAATTGGGCGAAAAGTCAGGGTTTACCATCACCGGAGAGATCAAAGATGCTAAAAAATGGTTTGTAGACAGCATCTGGCAGGTAAAATAAAAAAGATGATACAGGCAGTGCATCTGCAAAAGTGAAAAAATAAAAAAAACCTATTTCATCGAACTTCAATCATTAAAAAACTAAAGGACATGACACCAGAGATCATCACAAAAGATATTACTAAAAAGTATAAGGACATCCGCAGACATTCTGAAGAAATCTGTGCTCCGCTGGAAATTGAAGATTATGTAGTACAGCCGATTGTGGATGTAAGCCCTCCGAAATGGCATCTGGGGCATACCACCTGGTTTTTTGAAACCTTCATTCTTACCCCGCATTTTCCGGATTACAAGGTTTTTGATCCGCAATATAATTTTGTCTTCAACAGCTACTATGAGACCATCGGAGTACGGGTGATCCGCACTGACCGTGGAAACCTCAGCCGTCCTTCCGTTTCGGAGGTGTATCAATATCGAAAATATGTAGATGAGCATATGGAAGCTTTTCTTGAAAGCTCATTTCTGACAGAAGCTCTTGAACCGCTTTTGGAACTGGGGCTTAACCATGAGCAGCAGCACCAGGAATTATTAGTCACAGACATTAAATATATTTTAGGACATAATCCGCTTTTCCCGGCCTATACAAAAGAAGAACCGGGACAAAACAGCTCCGGAGATCTGGAAATGCTCAGATTTTCTGAAGGCGTCTATGAAATCGGATATAAAGGAGATGCATTTTGCTTTGATAATGAATTAGGAAGGCATAAAGTATATCTTACAGACTTTGCAATTGCCAGCCGGCTTGTTACCAATAGTGAATATTTAGAATTTATAAAAGCAGGCGGGTATGAAGATTTCAGACACTGGCATGCTGAAGGATGGGACTGGGTGAAACAAAATGCTGCAAAATCTCCCCTGTACTGGCATTATATCGAAAATAAATGGATGTATTATACCCTCAACGGCTTACAGGAAATAGACCCTGACGCCCCGTTATGCCACATCAATTTCTATGAAGCCTCTGCTTTTGCCTCCTGGAAAGGAATGCGTCTACCCACTGAAGAAGAATGGGAAACGGCTTCAGATTATTTTGAATGGGGAACACGCTGGGAATGGACGAATTCTGCTTATCTGCCTTATCCTCATTTTAAGAAAGAAGCAGGAGCAGTAGGTGAATACAACGGAAAATTTATGATCAATCAAATGGTTTTAAGAGGGGCTTCGGAAGCTACTCCTCCGGGACACAGCAGAAATACATACCGCAATTTTTTTCAACCCAATTTAAAATGGCAGTTCACAGGAATCAGACTTGCACAGTAATTTTTTACCGATGATCACAGTAGAATCAATTTCAAAGAGTTTTAACGGAAAAAAAGCAGTAGATCAAATTTCTTTTCAGGCACTTGATCAGGAGATCCTTGTTCTTTTAGGAACCAGCGGGTGCGGAAAAACAACCACGCTTAAGATGATCAACCGTCTCATAGAAGCAGATTCCGGAAATATTTTCATAGATGGCAAAAACATCCGTGATCAGAAAGCCGAGGAACTGAGAATGGGAATTGGTTTTGTCATGCAGCATTCCGGGTTATTTCCCCATTACACGATTCAGCAGAATATTGCAGTAGTTCCTGAGCTATTGAAATGGGACAAAAAGAAAACAGAAAGAAAAACACATGAGCTTTTGGCCAAACTCCATCTTTCTGAAGAAGTTCTTTCCCGATTTCCCCACGAGTTGAGCGGTGGGCAGCAGCAGCGTGTGGGTATTGCAAGGGCACTGATTGCAGACAATCCCGTTTTGCTGATGGATGAACCTTTTGGGGCGCTTGATACGATTACCAAGGCTGATATTCATTCTGAATTTAAATCTTTGGAAGAACTTAAAAATAAAACCATCATATTGGTTACTCACGATGTACAGGAAGCCTTTGAGCTGGGTCACCGGATATGTCTGATGGATCAGGGAAAAATTGTACAGATGGGCACTCCCAGGGAAATGCTTTACCATCCTGAAAATGACTTTGTGCGTGATTTTTTTGCCAAAAACCGTCTTTTATTAGAGTATAAAGTAACATCGTTACATCACATCAGCCCGTTTCTTACGCCACAAAATGTATACTACAGACCAAACGGTACGGGTAGTACAAGGGTCTGGGATATTTTGCAGCAATTGAGTACTGATCACCAAAACGCTGGAGTGTATGAGGAAGTGGTCAGAGCGTTTAATCAGTATAGAAAATCACAGATGGTATGACGCAGCAACAGAGTCTTTGGCAATTTATTGCGGAACAGCATGAAAAGCTGACCACCCAGATCATTCAGCATCTTGGGCTTACCTTTTTGTCTTTGCTTCTGGCTATCATTGTTGGAGTGCCATTAGGAATACTGATTTCCAGGAAAAAGAAGCTTTCCAGTCCGGTGCTGGGTATTGCCGGTATTTTACAAACTGTTCCGAGTATTGCATTGCTGGGATTTATGATTCCTGTTTTAGGCATTGGTCCGAAGCCCGCCATTGCCGCTTTATTGATCTATGCTCTTCTTCCCATTATCCGGAATACCTATACCGGAATTACAGGGGTAGATCCGGCAGTCATTGAGGCAGCGAAGGCCATGGGAATGAACAGAAGCCAGCTTCTTTTTAAGGTTAAACTTCCTTTGGCCATGCCGGTTATCATTGCTGGTATCAGAACCGCTGCTGTTATTAATGTAGGAGTGGCTACTCTGGCCTCTTTTGTGGCAGCAGGAGGTTTGGGAGAGTTTATCTTCGGAGGAATTTCGCTCAACAATACGAATATGATCCTGGCTGGAGCGATTCCGGCGGCATTATTGGCTGTTTTTCTGGATCAGGTTATTGCCATGATTCAGAAATCGGGTTACCGGTTCTTTCAAAAACTGAAATATATTCTTCCTGTTTTCCTTATTATTCTCGGAATAGGATATGTTCTGATTTTTGGGTCACACCGTACGATTAAGGCGGGTTTTACACCAGAATTTATGGGGAGACAGGATGGTGATATCGGACTTCGTTCAGTCTATGGACTCAATGTGAATCCTCTTGTGGTAAGTGATGCGATTATGTATAAGGCTGCTTATGAGAAGGAGCTGGATCTGATCAGCGGATATTCTACAGACGGCAGAATCAAAGCGTATGATCTGTATGTACTGAATGATGATAAAAAAATCTTCCCCCCTTATTATGCTGCTCCCATCATCAAAACCAGGACTCTGAAAAAATTTCCGGAATTGGAAAAGACTTTAAACCTACTGGCCGGAAAGTTCACAGATTCTATCATGACAGACCTGAATTATAGAGCTGATCATCTTCATCAAACCCCGGAAAAGATTGCAAAGGAATTTCTCATCAGAAATAATCTGTATAAAAGTCCTGGAAAAAGAAATTCCGGAACTGTGAGAATTGGTTCAAAAATCTTTGGTGAACAATATATTCTTGCAGAAATGTATACTATGATTATTGAAGGATACACAGATTATAAAGTAGAAACGAAAACGGGTTTAGGCGGAACAAAAATATGTTTTGATGCCTTAATGAATGATGCCATAGACTTTTATCCTGAATATACGGGAACCGGGCTTCTGGTGCTTTTAAAACCTACAGCAGAGACCATAAGAAATGTTTCCAAAAGTCCCGGTGCAACCTATCAGTATGTGAATGCAACGTTTGAAAAACAATATGGAATTCAATGGCTGAAACCGTTGGGTTTTAACAATGCTTATGCTCTGATGATGCGAAGAAAACAGGCTGAAGAGCTTCATATCAAAAATATATCTGATCTTACCCATTATTTTGATCAATAGTATTTTGAAAACAATCAGTTTTTTTCAAAAATAGTATCTTCGTATCTTAAAAAATTTGACAAAATGAAGAAAATGTTATTTCTGGCCTCCGCTCTACTTGTTCTCAATTCATGTGTGGTAAGAACGGCTACAAAAGTAGTATCAGGCGCAGTAAACTTAAGTTATAAAGCGGTAAAAGGAACTGTAAACGGAATCAGCTGGGCCGTAAGCAAGGCGAAAGGAAAAATTGATGAAGACCGCGTGGATGGTACATGGAAAGTCGTAGGTGTGTATCGTGGTTCTTTCGAGGATTTTTCAAAAGATCAGAATCCTGATGGTTCATTTACTTCAGAATGTACGGAAGGTTTTGACCAGATTGTTTTCAAGGCTAAAAAGTCTAAATTCAAGCCCGTGCACTGCAGTACACAGGATGAAGATTGGGTAAAATATTCTATGGAATTTGGAAAAAATCCTTCCACAAAAGAAAAGGAGAACTATATTGAGTACAATTCCAACAATTATATTTCTGTGATTGATGTTACTAATAAAACTATGGTTCTGGAAGGTAATCTGATGCCTAAATTAGGATTTTCCGGAGCTAAATTATATCTCCTTGAAAAGGTAAAATAGAAATACAAAGGGTGAGGTTATTTCCAAAACTGCTTTGCAATAAAATAACCTCCTCCTGTTACTGAATGACTCCTGCTCCCGGGATGATATCATATTGCCACATGGCTTTCTTTTTATTTCTGT
>CBFQYI010000178.1:0-8617 GCA_965720825.1 uncultured Chryseobacterium sp.
AAATGCCGTATCTGTTACGGCATTTTTAATGTCATGTTGAGTTATATCAGCAGGAGTAGGCTTTCCCGTTTTTATTTTAAAAACAAACCTATTGGCTTTAGCCAAAACCTAATTACTCAAAATCAAAATTCAATAAGGTCTGGTTTAGCACATTAACAAAACCTAAGAATTTTTTATGAAACTTTTATCCCTTTTATATTCAAAAAAAGTCTATAAAATTTCGTATTTTTGCACGTTGTGATTTTCAGGCAAAGTCACTCCAAATTATGAGCAAATCAACAGAATATATAGAAGTTTACGGAGCACGTGAACACAACCTGAAAAATATTAATGTAAAAATTCCACGCAACGAACTGGTTGTAATTACCGGTCTTTCCGGAAGTGGAAAATCGTCGTTGGCTTTCGACACTATTTTTGCGGAAGGCCAGCGTCGTTATATCGAAACATTCTCTGCCTATGCCCGTCAGTTTTTAGGTGGATTGGAGCGTCCGGATGTAGATAAAATTGAAGGACTTTCTCCGGTTATTGCTATCGAGCAGAAAACAACCAATAAAAATCCACGTTCTACTGTAGGAACAGTTACTGAGTTGTACGACTTTCTGCGTCTTTTGTATGCAAGAGTTTCGGATGCTTACTCTTTGTCTACAGGACAAAAGTTAGTGAGCTATACCGAAGATCAGATTCTTGAAACCATCAAAGAAAATTATAAAAAAGAGAAAATCATGCTTTTGGCCCCAGTGGTGCGTTCCAGAAAAGGACATTATCATGAGCTCTTTGTTCAGATGGCTAAAAAAGGCTATGGACAGGCAAGAATTGATGGTGAACTGCAGGATATTGAATATGATTTAAAACTTGACCGTTATAAAACCCACGACATCGACATTGTGATCGACCGTTGGATTATCGGGGAGAATGCTTCAGAAGGCAGAATGGAAAAGTCATTGCGCACAGCAATGGAAATGGGAGAAGGAATTATCGGAATTCAGAAACTGGGAAGTACAGATATCGAATACTTTTCCAAAAACCTGATGGACGCAGAAACCGGGCACTCTCTGGCACTTCCTGAACCCAATACTTTCTCATTCAACTCTCCAAAAGGAAGCTGTCCGAATTGTAAAGGTCTGGGAACCATTAAAAAGATCAATACCGATTATTTCATCGATAATCCAAAGTTATCAATCAATCAGGGAGGATTATTGCCATTGGAAGATATTAAATCTAACAAATGGATTCTGTCGCAAATTAAAAATATCCTTGAGATCTTTGGATTAGGATTAACAACTCCTTTGCAGGATATTCCGGAAGAAGCACTGGATTATATCTACAACGGATGTCACAAAGAATTTAATAAAGACCTTAAATACGCAGGAATTACCAAGAAAATAAAAATTGGTTTCGATGGTTTAATCGCTTTCATGGAAGAAATTATCGATGAAAGAGAATCTTATGAAGCTATTTTACTGGAAAGACATTTCACTACAGAAGAAACCTGCCCGGAATGTCATGGAACCCGTCTTCAACCTTCAAGTTTAAGTTTTAAAATTGACGGAAAAAATATCGCTGAGGTCAATGGTTTAAGCTTAGCAGATTTAAAAGACTGGTTAGCTGACGTTAAAGATAAATTTTCAGAAAAAAATAAAATCATTGCTCACGAGATCTTAAAAGAAATTGAAACCAGACTTCAGTTCCTGCTGGATGTTGGATTAGATTATTTAAGCCTGAGCAGAAGTTCAAAAACCCTTTCAGGAGGAGAATCACAGAGAATTCGTCTGGCAACGCAGATTGGTTCGCAATTGGTCAATGTATTGTATATTCTTGATGAACCAAGTATCGGGCTTCACCAGAGAGATAATGAAAGACTGATCCATTCCCTGAAAAACCTGAGAGATATCGGAAACTCTGTATTGGTGGTAGAACATGATAAGGACATGATTCTTGAAGCCGATGAGGTGCTGGATATTGGTCCGAGAGCAGGAAAATTCGGTGGAGAAATCCTTTGGCAGGGAAAACCGAAAGACCTGTTGAAAGCAGATACCATCACTGCTCAATACATCAATGGAAAAAGAAAAATTGCAATTCCTGAAGAAAGAAGAGCAGGAAGCGGTAAAAATATTGTTTTAAAAGGAGCTACAGGGAACAATCTTAAAAATGTAACCCTGGATATTCCTCTTGGAAAACTGGTTGTAGTAACCGGAATTTCAGGAAGCGGAAAATCTTCTTTGATTAACGGAACATTGTATCCGATCCTTAACAAACATTTCTACAGAGCAGTTCAGGAACCGTTACCATACAAAAAGATTGAAGGATTAGATAATATTGATAAAATTGTAGACGTAGATCAGACTCCAATCGGAAGAACGCCACGTTCAAATCCTGCAACGTATACCGGAATGTTTACCGATATCAGAAACCTTTTTGCAGAGCTGCCGGAAAGTAAAATCCGTGGGTATAAGCCTGGACGATTCTCTTTCAATGTAAAAGGCGGAAGATGCGAAACCTGTCAGGGTGGAGGATTGAAAGTGATCGAAATGAACTTCCTTCCGGATGTATACGTACACTGCGAAACCTGTAACGGAAAACGTTTCAACAGAGAAACCCTGGAAGTTCGTTACAAAGGAAAATCAATCTCTGACGTATTGGATATGACGATTGATGAAGCCGTAGATTTCTTCCAGCCGATTCCTAAGATTTTTGCAAAAGTAAAAACATTACAGGATGTAGGTTTAGGATATATTACCCTTGGACAGCAATCAACGACTCTTTCTGGAGGTGAAGCGCAACGTATCAAGTTAGCCACCGAACTGGCGAAAAGACAAACCGGAAATACCCTTTATATCCTTGATGAACCAACTACAGGACTGCATTTTGAGGATGTAAAAATCCTGATGGATGCTATCAACCAGCTGGTAGAACTTGGAAACTCATTCATCATCATCGAGCATAATATGGATGTCATCAAATTAGCCGATCACGTTATAGATGTTGGTCCGGAAGGAGGAAAATATGGCGGAGAGATTATTGCTAAAGGAACTCCTGAAGAAATTGTGAAGTCTAAGAAGAGCTTGACTGGGAAGTTCTTGAAGAGGGAATTGGAGTAAGTATTCATAAAATTATGCAGCATTTTGTCATTTCGAAGGAATCTGAATAATTTATGCTGGATATTAAACAACTTTTAAAATAAAAAATCGAGATAATAATTGGCTAAACTCATCAGGTTTAGCCTTTTTTATGCTTAAAATAATCCTTCAATATTAAATTTTCAATTATTTTTAAAATTTATTACTCTGATAATCAAATAATTAAATCTTAATGTTAACTCAATGTTAACTCAATGTAAAATTAATATGAATTATTTTTAATAACTTTGGGTAAGAGATACAAAAATAGGTTAGTATAACATTTAAAACCAGTTAGTTATGAAAAATAGAATTCAAATAGTAATGGCTTCACTTTTCGTTTGCGGATTTGCTACTGTTTTGAACACTGCTAAAGCTCAAACTACAGATCATAATACCATTCAGGAAATTCAACTGAGCAGAAGTGAAACGTTTAACGATATCAGAAATAAATTAGAAGCAAATTTTGACCTTACCAACCCTGATTACAAGCAGGGAACAGTAAACTCTGTGGTGAAATTTGATATTGCAAAAAACGGAAAAATTGTAAATGTTCACTCCAGCGGAGATTGCAAAACCGTAAGTAAAGAGATTGAAACGGTATTAAGTGATCTTGATTACAAGGTAGACCGCAAAAAACTAACTGATAATATGGTTGCCTATACTTACGTAATGCCTGTAACAGTAGATATCCACAGCAGATAGTATTGATAGCATATTATTCAATCATGTGTGAATAATGAAAACTTATCAGATTAAATTGTAATAAACAATAAACCGTAAAGTTTTAGTTTTGGGCTACCATAAAATTAAAACTATATGAAAAATTTAAAGAAGCTGACAAAATCAGATTTGAAGTCAGTGTACGGAGGAGCACCTGTAAAATACTGTACATTTTGCGAATGGGCAAATAAAGTAATTTGCAGCGACGTTCCAATCGTTCAGTGCCCGTAAAAAAATAAAGCCGCTTTTATAAGCGGCTTTTCTATTATTTTGTACTGTCAACAAATTCTGTTAATCTTGCTTTAAGATCTTTAGAATTCCCTATTTTATCAAAAGTAACATTATCTACTCTCCATCCTTCCTCCATATTGATCAGATGTACTGTATCCATCCATGTTTCTTTGGATGAACCCATATCATATTCAAAGACTACCAGTGCTTCAGCGGTTTTATCCTGTACTTTGACAGACTTAATGGTATAACTTGTGAACCCTTCATACAAGCTGGAGAAAATTGCTCCTTCAAAAATTAATGGCTTTTCATCAGGGTGATCACTCTTTTTTACCCTTTCAATATCTGCTTTTGAGGCATTTATAGCATTGTCTAAGACTTTTTTTAAATCCTGAGAAAATAAACTATTCGGAATCGGCTGGTTGTAAATCACTTCATTAGATTTGCCGTATTGAGCGTACAGTTCATTTACTTTTTCAGTAATGGCAGACTCTGGAGATATGGTGGGCTGAGGTTTGTCTTTTTTGCAGGATACAAAGAACAGGAATATTCCTAAACAGAGAAATAATTTTTTCATTGAGTACTTTTTTGTGGTATTTATCAAAATTCCAGGCTCAAAATGTATACCAAAATCTGTTCGTAAAATATTTTTTACGAAACGCAAAAATCGATACATTTGAGTAGATAAAAAAAATTGTGGATCCTATTCTTAACGTTGCTGTCCGTTCCCTCTGCGTTTACCTTTTTATGGTGATTGCCATCCGTTTATTTGGTAAAAACCAGCTTTCCCAGCTTAATGCAGGGGATGTTGTATTGCTATTACTTATTTCAAATGCTGTTCAGAATGCAATGGTAGGTCCTGATACCTCTCTTCAGGGCGGGATTATTGCGGCATTGGTTTTGTTTGTTGCTAATTTTATTTTGAAAAGAATCATGTTTTCCAGCCATTCCTTTCAGACTTTTATGGAAGATGAACCGGTTATTTTGATCAGAGACGGGATTGCAGACCAGGCAGCTTTAAACCGGGTAAAGATTACAGAAAGCGAATTGGAAGAAGCGATCAGAGAACATGGGATTGAAAACATACATAATGTAAAGCTTTCTGTGTTGGAAGTGGATGGAAATATAAGCGTGGTTTCTCAGGATGAGAAGAGTAAACAGACGCATTATTCGAGAATTAAAAGAAAACTTAAAAGAAAATACCATTAAATACAATGAATTACGAACTAAGAGAAATGCTTCCCAGTGATGAGCCCAGAGTTCTTGAAATTTTCAAACAGGGAGTAGATGGCGGTATCGCAACTTTAGAAACAGAAGTTCCTACAGCTGAAGCCTGGAGCATGGAATATTTCAATGACTGCCGCTGGGTGCTGGAAAATGAAAATAATGAAGTAATAGGATGGTGTGCCTTGAAGCCGGTTAGTAAACGAGAAAGCTTTAAGGGAGTCGCAGAAGTAAGCATTTATTTCGATAACGAATACCAGGGAAGAGGATTGGGTTCCGTACTGCTTAAAAAGATTATTTTGGATAGCGAGGATCACGGATTCTGGACATTGCAGACCAATATCTTCTCCGAAAATGAAATGGCCATCAAATCTCATCAGAAAAACGGTTTCAGAATGGTAGGTGTTCGTAAAAAAATCGGAAAGCTTAACGGAGAATGGAAAGATCTTGTCATGATGGAAAAGAGAAGCGAAGTCATTTAAACAATTATAAATTATAAATGATGAATGATGAATGATGAATGATGAATGATGAATGATGAATTTGTTTGATAAGCACACTAATCTCCAAAACAAATTCACCATTGACTTGCGAAGCAAAATTGACCATTGACCATAAGAGGCTGTATATCCCAACCTTAAACTTTGAACTTTGAACTTTGAACTTTTGGCATTACCCTTGTTATATTAGTAAGTGAAAAAGTAGAAATAATGAAAAATTTGATTAAAGTTACAGGAGTCCTTGTTGTGATGTTGATGCTGTCATCATGCGTAGTTCATGACAATGGAGCCAGGGGAAATACAATCCCTCCCGGACAGGCTAAGAAAGTATTTGGAGGAAGTGCAAAAGATTACGCTCCTGGACAGGTGAAAAAGAGAAGTGGGTATTAGTAAACATATAAAATAAAAATATCAGCCATTAGTTTTAACATACATTAGCTTAATTTCAATTTCATTTGGCATTAACATTGATATATTTCGCTATCGAAATTGAAAAAGTGAAAATAATGAAAAGTGTGTTGAAAATTGCTGGGGTAGCAGTAGTTGTGTTAATGCTGTCCTCTTGCGTGGTACATGAGCATCATGGAAGAAGAATGCCGCCCGGGCATGCCAAAAGGTATTATGGCGGAAGTGCAAGGTACTATGCACCCGGTCAGGTAAAGAAAGTGTATATTTATGACGATCGTGGTCATCATCACAAAGGTCGCGGTCATGGACATCACAGATAAAAAAGAAAAGCACTGAATTTTTCAGTGCTTTTTTTATAAATTATAATCTCGATTTTTTAGGATTAAGGAATGTATTAAATACCATCACTTCCTGTCCGAACTTTTTCTCAATTCTTTCAGAAATATTTAAAAGTTCACTTTTAATGAAATCTTCACGTAATTCTTCATTATCAAAAATTAACAGGAGATTATAATTTTTGCCTTCCTCGATAAAGTCACTGTGCACCTCAGAAAGAATATATTTGTTGACATCCATCAGGTTTTCAGTCATTAAAACCAGTGTTTCATCAATATAATTTTCCCATTCTTCCAGGTTATCTTTCGTACAGTGGAAAGTTATACTTAATACGCTCATATTTTTATGAATTTTTAAGATTTTTTTGGATAAATTCTACAGCAAAAATCGGCATTTTTTTCGTAAATTAGCCCGTTAATAAAAATTGGAAATAAATAATTTTCAGACTTACAGCTAAGAGTTTGAATATCATTACAATAAAATTTGTTTATGCAAAAAGAAGGAGAAAGACTGATTCCTATCAACATTGTTGATGAAATGAAGTCGTCTTATATCGATTATTCGATGTCCGTTATCGTTTCAAGAGCGTTACCGGATGTAAGAGACGGCTTGAAACCCGTTCATAGAAGAGTACTTTATGGTATGTATGGATTAGGGGTATTTTCTAACAGAAAGTATTTAAAATCTGCGAGAATTGTTGGGGATGTATTAGGTAAATATCACCCGCACGGAGATTCCTCTGTATACGACGCTATGGTAAGAATGGCACAGGATTGGAGCTTACGTTATCCTCAGGTAGACGGACAAGGTAACTTCGGTTCTATGGATGGTGACCCACCTGCAGCAATGCGTTATACCGAGGCAAGATTGAAAAAAATCTCTGATGAGGTTCTTTCAGACCTAGACAAAGAAACAGTTGATTTTCAGAATAACTTCGACGACAGCTTACAGGAACCGACAGTAATGCCGACTAAAGTTCCGAACCTTTTGGTAAATGGTACTTCAGGTATTGCAGTAGGTATGGCGACGAATATGGCGCCTCATAACCTGTCAGAATCCGTAGATGCAATCTGTGCCTATATCGATAATAAAGAAATTACGATTGATGAGCTGATGCAGCACATTATTGCGCCGGATTTCCCTACAGGTGGTATCATCTATGGATATGACGGAGTAAGAGATGCTTTCCATACAGGAAGAGGTAGAGTCGTTTTAAGAGCTAAGGTGAACTTTGATGAAATCGGAAACAGAAACGCGATTATTGTTACTGAAATCCCTTATCAGGTAAACAAAGCTGAAATGATCGCCAGAACTGCAGAACTTGTAAAAGACGAAAAAATCCCTGGTATCCATGAGATCAGAGACGAATCGGATAGAAAAGGACTTCGTGTGGTTTACGAATTGAAAAATGACGCAATCCCGAATGTAGTTCTTAACCTATTATATAAATATACAGCACTTCAGACTTCTTTCAGTGTAAATAATATTGCATTGGTACACGGAAGACCGGAGCAGCTGAACCTTAAAGATATCATTCATCACTTCGTAGAGCACAGACATGAGGTAATCGTAAGAAGAACTCAGTATGAGCTAAAAAAAGCAAAGGAAAGAGCACACATCCTTGAAGGATTCATGAAAGTGATCGGAACTCAGGATGCTTTAGACAGAGCAATTTCTATTATCCGTCACAGTGCCAACCCTCAGGCTGCGAAAGAAGGCTTGATCGAGGCGTTTGAACTTTCAGATATTCAGGCTCAGGCAATTCTGGATCTTAGATTGGCTCGTCTTACAGGAATGGAGCTTGATAAGATCCGTGATGAATACGATGCAATCATGAAAGAAATTGCCAATTTGGAAGATATCTTAGCCAACGAGCCAAGAAGATTCCAGATTATCAAAGATGAATTGATCGAAATCAAAGAAAAATACGGAGATGAAAGAAGAACTGAAATTGATTATTCAGGAGGAGAAATGTCTATCGAAGATATTATCCCGAATGAATCAGTAGTTCTTACGATCTCTCACGCAGGATACATCAAGAGAACTTCTCTTTCAGAATATAAAATCCAAAGTAGAGGA
>CBFQYI010000179.1:0-8615 GCA_965720825.1 uncultured Chryseobacterium sp.
GATTAGCCAAAGTATCTGTATTAGCAAAGTTCTGATCTTTCTTTACAGATTCCTGTGCCCATGCAATGGCTTTTTCCAGAGAAGTTTTATTGCTTACATTTTCAAAAAAGTTCCATGCAAGAGAATTCAGTTCTTCAGAATTAGATGAAGAATAATCTTTGTAAAGGTCAAGGATTAATTTTTCATACTCAGGAATATCTTTATTCTTTAAAGCTCTGTTGGCTTTCATTCTTTTTAAGATCTTGTCAGCCTCTTCTTTGCTTAGGAATTTCTGAGTTTCAGCCATAAAATAGCTATCATCCCATTTCTTTGTATCTGGATTATATGCTTTTTTAGAAACAGTGTTCAGTTTAATATTTTTATCAAACTTTTCATATTTATCTTCCGGGAAGAATTTAACGATATCAGCTTTTTTATCCTGGAAAATTTTGTACAAAGGACTGTCTGTAGTTTGTACCCCTGAAAGAAGCATTTGGATATCTTCCTGATCTAAGCTTGTTTTCTGTTGAAAATAACGGTTAAGAACTTTCCCGGCAAACTCAGCGTCGTTGTACATGGTAAGTCCGGCAAGATTCTTTAAAAACTCAGGATCTTTTTCTCCTTTTTCAAACTGCTGCTTCAGAGAAGTAAGTCTTTTGTTTGGATCTTCTGCATCTTTTGCAAACTGGATAAAGTCTTTTTCTTCCACATATCCTAAAGTTCTGTGTACAGCTTCACCATTTCCGTCAATAAACAGGTAAGTAGGGAATGCCTTTACGTTATATTTTTTTGCCAGCTCAATTCCTTCTCCTTTTTCCATATCAATTTTAGCATTGATAAAGTGGGAATTGTAATAATCTCCTACAGACTGAAGTGGGAAAATATTTTTAACCATCAATTTACAAGGTCCACACCATGAGGCATATGCGTCAATAAAGACCAGCTTTTTTTCTTTTTTTGCTTTGGCTAGAATAGAGGCAAAATTGCCTTCTTCAAATTTAATTCCCTGCGCCCATGCAAGAGCTCCTATAAAGATTGAGGAAAGTATTGCTATTTTTTTCATAAAAACTTTTTATTCCCTGCAAATGTAATAAATATGATGACACATGAGCCGTCCATATTGAAAATAATTATACAGGAACTTTGGTTTTAAAACAGGCATCAGCTTGTATTAAAGATAATCATCTATTATTTTAGTCTTATTATTAAAATTAATGTAAATTGCTATTTTGGGTTAAATGATTAAATTTCAATATAATATTTTAATAAAAAATAAAATATCACTAGTTTTGTAAAAAACAAAAAGACACCCCGTGAAAATAATGATGAATTATTATAAAATCAAAATAATAATTTGTTTTTCTATGCCTAAAAGTCTTTTGCAATTCTTATTTCTGTTGGTCACAGCAATTCCCATATTTGCTCAGAAAAAAAATAACTTTGATCTTATCTGTGAGAAGACCTCTTCTGTAACAGCTTATAAAGATTTACCCAAAGCAATCAAAACTGCAGATTCTCTCTACATGAAGGCACAAAAACCCTCAGAGAAAATAAAATGCCTTGTGCTCTCTTCAGAACTATACCATCATGCAGGTGAACTTAAAAAAGCAATCTGTTACAGTGAAAATGCCCACTCGGTAATCAATCAGATCAATGATCCGGAATGGATGGCTGTGGTGACCAGATTACTTGCGAAGCAATATAGACAGGTAGGGTTATACGAAAGATCAAAAAAATACATTGTAAAGGGACTGCAGGCTTCAGGTCAGATTATTGATTTTCAGAAAAGTAATGAAGCTGCAGGACTGCTGAATCAGGAAATGGCCTTCTATGAAATGGAGATGGGGAATTTTCCCAATGCAATACGGAATATTGAGTCCTCTCTGAAATATTTTGAAAAAATAAACAGCCAAAACGAAAACAGAACAGCAGCAGCTTCTTATCAACTGCTGGGAGATGTCTATTTCAAGCTTAATGATTATTCTGTTTCCGAAGACTATTATCGAAAAGCAGAAGGTCTGCTGAAAAATGGAAGCTGTACACTGGGATTGGTCTATAATGGCTTAGGAGGAATTCGTCTGAAGCAGAAAAACTGGAAAGATGCTGAGTTATATCTTAAAAAAGCAGAAAAGATTGCAGATACATCCAGAAGCCTTAAGCTTAAAAAAGCTGTTTATTCCAATATTAATGATTATTATGAAGGAATTGGGGACAATTTTAAAGCTTCATTATATGCGGTGAAATATATCCGTGCGTATGACAGTATTGCTGCCCGTAATCAAAGTTTCACACCAAAGGGTGCTGAGACCTTGAAGGGGAAGAGTAATAAAAAAGCAGGGCAGATGAATCTGGTGAAAAATGCCGCCATTATCATTCTGTTTTCTTCGCTGGTTGGCTTACTTGTTTTCTTCAGGACAAAGCAGAGGAAGCAGCGCTCAAAATTCAGAAATATTATAAGAACTCAGTTAAATATGATTAGTAACAGAACTCATTATCCTTTAACTCAATCTGGCGATGCTGAATTTTCGAACATATTTGTGGAAGAAATTGATGAAAAAGACTCCGAGGAAGACCGAAGAAGGAATGATTCACTGATGACTTCCGAGACAGAATCGAAATTACTTGAACTTCTTGAAGATTTTGAAAAAGGTGATCTTTATAACAATAAAGGGATGTCTTTGTCTTTTCTTGCAGGTGAACTGAATACCAATACAAAATATCTGTCTTATGTAATCAACCAGCATAAAAATGCGGATTTCAAAACATATGTCAATCGTTTAAGAATCAATTATATCGTAGACAAACTGATCAATGATGAGAAGTACAGACAATATAAAATAAGTATTCTTGCTGACGAATGCGGATTCTCCTCACACAGTAAATTTGCTGCTGTATTTAAAGCGGTTACAGATTATTCTCCATCAGCATTTATCAAATATCTGGATGCTGAAAACCAATCAGACAAAAATGTTCATTTTCCGGAAAATGATTAAAAAGAAGGGTTTTATTTCATTCTATCTTACCATTTTCGCGAAAATGAACAACCTATTATTTTAAAGGAAGCCTTTGCTATCATATCTTTGCGGCAGTTTCGCAGTGCACAAGACAATTCTGTTACAGCTTATCGCTTTTATTTTATTTCTGAACTATGATCATTATAAGCGAAACTGTATTCCCATTTTTTTAAGGAAATATTCTGATCAGAATATCTACCATATGTTATAATCGGGGTTGATTGCCCGGTTTTTTTTCAGTCAAGTTTTTTTAAGTGCAAATCCACAGAAATTCTGTGGATTTGTGATTTTATTTAACTTTTGTACTGTCGGTTTTTACTTTTGAAGTATCAGAAGTTGCGGGTGAAGGTATGGAGTTCGCTACAGCAGAATCGCCCATTCTGTTTCTTAAAGAATCTTTATCGTGAGCATCTTTATATTGCTCTCTTTTCTCTTTATTTTGAGCACAGCTTCCAAGGAAAAGAATTCCAAAAAATGCTCCTATCCATAGTTTTTTCATAATAGTCAATTTTAATGTTTGGTTTTAATCAAATATAATGATTTAATTAAAAGATAAAAGATAAAAGATAAAAGATAAAAGATAAAAGATCTTATTATTAAAATTCAATAGGGCTGGGTTTTAACCCAGCTAATGATAAATCACCCTACCATTGGCTTTAGCCAAAACCTAAAATAAAAATAAATAAATTTTAACTCAAAATTACTAAGATTTTTGCTTCCTAAAAAATAAAAAAATCTGCAGAGCTTTCATCTGCAGATTTTCCATTTTTAGATTGAATGTTATCATTACTACTTGACAGGAGACGTTGCCATAGAATCCCTTTTGATCTTGGTTGTATCAGGATTCGTCGTTTTTGTAGTCATGGTATCAGTAGTTGCAGGCGTCATACTTTTTTGCGTATTACCTACTGCCGCTGAATCCCGGCTACTCGTTGACATTGTCGATTCTTTGGTTCCGCAGCTCACTGCAAATATTCCTATTCCAACGGCTGTTAGCAATAACTTTTTCATATTCTTTTATTTTGTGGTGTTGTAGTAATGAAAAAATCAACAATTATTCCTAACAGGGCCTGAAGAATCGTAAAATATCGGTAAAGTTTGTTAAAAGATGTTAGGTTGTAAGGGGATTGAGTTTCGGGATGCGTGTTTCGAGATACGGGATATGCGAGATTCGAGTTTAAAGTTTAAAGTTTAAGGTTGATTGTAGTCCAAAAAATACTTTATTACCAAAAATACTCTCATACTCTAATATTCTCAAACCTCGAATCCCGCATCTCGTATCTCGCACCCCGAAACCCATCACCCCACAAAAAAGCCCCGAAACCGAAATTCCGAGGCTGTATTCAAAGAACAGACAATCATTACTCATTGCCTATTACTCATTACTTATTCATTACCCAAGGTATGGATATTTGTAGTTTTTTGGAGAAACAAAAGTTTCTTTTACGCTTCTTACAGATGTCCATCTTAGAAGATTCATTTTAGAACCTGCTTTATCATTGGTTCCTGAAGCTCTACCACCACCGAAAGGCTGCTGTCCTACTACGGCACCAGTTGGTTTATCATTGATGTAGAAGTTACCGGATGCATTTTCTAAAGCTTTGTAAGCTTCGTTGATTGCGTAACGGTCTTGCGAGAATACAGAACCTGTTAATGAATACGGAGAAGAAGAATCTACTAACTTAAGAGTCTCTTTCCAGTCTTGATCTTCATACACAAATATGGAAAGGATTGGACCGAAGATTTCTTCTACCATACTTTCGTATTGAGGATTTGTAGTTTCAATTACTGTTGGGTGTACGAACCATCCTTTAGAATCATCCACTTTACCACCGATAGCTACAGTAGCTTCACCTGAAGCGTTTGCTCTGTCGATATATCCTTTACATTTTTCAAAAGAATTCTTATCGATTACAGCGTTTACGAAGTTAGAAGTATCTTCCGGAGAACCAATTTTGATGGTGCTCATCTGAGCTTCCATTACTTTTTTCACATCCGCCCAAAGAGATTTAGGTACATAAGCTCTTGAAGCTGCAGAACATTTCTGTCCCTGATATTCGAAAGCTCCTCTTACCAATGCAGTGGCTACAGCTTCTACGTTAGCAGAAGGGTGAGCAATAACAAAGTCTTTACCACCTGTTTCTCCAACGATTCTTGGATATGTTCTGTAATTGTGGATATTATCACCGATCATTTTCCACATTCCCTGGAATACTTTTGTAGACCCTGTAAAGTGAAGACCTGCGAAATCGCGGTGAGCCAATACTTTTTCAGCAGTTTCTTTACCATCAGTAAAGATCATGTTGATAACCCCTGCAGGAAGACCCGCTTCAATTAATACATCCATGATTACTTTTGCAGAATATACCTGCTTGTCAGACGGCTTCCAAACCACTACGTTTCCTAACATCGCCATACAGGTCGGAAGATTTCCTGAAATTGCGGTAAAGTTAAATGGAGTTACTGCAAAACAGAATCCTTCTAATGGTCTGTATTCAACGCGGTTCCAGATCCCATTGTCGGAAACCGGCTGCTCAGCATACATTTCTGTCATAAATTCTACATTGAATCTTAAGAAGTCAATGAACTCACAAGCAGAATCAATTTCAGCCTGGTGAACATTTTTAGACTGTCCGATCATTGTTGCTGCATTAATTACATCTCTGTAAGGACCAGCCAAAAGATCAGCTGCCTTTAAGAAAATTGCTGCACGTTGTTCCCAGCCTAGTTCATTCCATTCTTGTTTAGCTGCCAATGCCGCGTTGATAGCGTCATCCACATGCTGCATACCACCCTGATAGTAGAAACCGAAATCATGAGCATGATCCTGTGGAGACTGAAGCTGTACTTTTGTTTCAGTTTTTACTTCTTTTCCGTTGATGATCATTGGGATTTCTACCTTTTCAGCCCACATTTTTTTATACGTGTCGATAAGGCTTTTAACTTCCGGAGATCCCGGTTCGTATGAGTTTACAGGCTCGTTTACCGCTAATGGTACTTGCGAAATTGCTTTTGACATATTACGTTTTATTATTTTATTAAATTAAATAAGATGTGTATACAAATTTACAATAATTATAAAGAAAGAAAAAATACCACCTGTTTTTGTCAAATAAAATATAAAATGAGTTTTCTGATGATATTTAAGCTTTTTTTGGTGATAGATTTTATTAAATCCTGATATGTTTTGATAATTATTTAGCTTTTAGAAAAAAATACATCATTTTGTTATAATTATAGGAATTAGGACAATAAAATATTTGTCATAGTTTAAAAACAGCTATTAATTGCTGTAAATAAGGGATTTATAATGGAATGTTAAAATTATATAAATTCACTTTTGTTGCGATTTTGAACATTTTAAATAATTTTTTTGATAGCGGGAGGGGTAAGATTGTTCTACTTTTACATCATTATTAATAGGTATGAAAAAAAGAGTCTTATTTTTCTCTTTTGTGATATTTTTCTCAGCGTTGTGTGCAGGCCTTTTTGCACATAAGGGGAAAACTCAATCATACTCTGATGTCCTTTCAAGAATTCATCTTTTACAGCAGAAATCTGATCAGCAGACCCAGCCTGAAATCTATAGTTTTTCAGATGCGCAGGATGTGCAGGATTCCAATGACTGGGAGAAAGTGAAATTTGATTATTCAATACTTGCACAGCAGTGGTTACACTATTTCTTTGCAGGCTACACTTACAATACACAGCTTGCGGCCGTTCAAAACCGCGTTTATATTACAGCACCAAGGTACATTCTGTATCATTGCTTGCAGATAGCGGGCTGCTAATCTCTTTTTAACATTTTTAATGATTCATCATGGTTTGTATTCACGTGAGTACAGATCTGTAGATATCATTCCCATTTTACATTTTTGAACATATCTGTTTGCCTTTACGGAGAGGTGAATAGGATATTGTTTGTCCAATTTTAAATAAAAAATATTATGCACTTAACACCGAGAGAAACGGAAAAGCTTATGCTGTTTCTGGCAGGCGAACTCGCTCTGAAAAGAAAGGCAAGAGGCCTTAAATTAAACTACCCGGAATCAATAGCTCTGATCAGTCACTTTTTGCTTGAAGGAGCAAGAGATGGAAAAAAAGTAGCCGAACTGATGCAGGAAGGCGCTAATCTTCTTACCAAAGAGGATGTAATGCCAGGTGTATCAGAAATGATCCACGATGTTCAAATAGAAGCCACTTTCCCGGATGGGACGAAGTTGGTAACCGTACACAATCCAATCCGTTAATACCTACTGATTATGATACCAGGAGAAATTTTTGTAAAAGAAGGTACAATTATCTGCAATGAAGGCAGAGAAACTGTAAAAATAAAAGTAACCAACACGGGAGACCGACCTATTCAGGTAGGTTCACACTTCCATTTTTTCGAAGTTAATAAAGCGATGAGCTTTGACCGCGAGAAAGCTTTCGGAAAGAGGCTGAATATTGTAGCAAGTACTGCAGTACGTTTCGAACCGGGCGAAGAAAAAGAAGTGGAATTGGTAGAAATAGGAGGAACTAAAAAAGCAATGGGCTTCAACAATCTCGTTGACGGACAGGTAGATTCTGAAGAACAGAAAAAAGTAAGCCTTGCAAAAGTTGAAGAGTTAAACTTTAAAAATCACTAAGATGAGCTTACACGTAGACAGAAAACAATACGCCAATATATTAGGTCCTACAGCCGGAGATAAAATCAGACTGGGAGACACTGAAATTATTATTGAAATCGAAAAAGATTTCACCCATTATGGTGATGAAGCCGTTTTCGGAGGAGGAAAAACCGTACGTGATGGTATGGGGCAAAATGTTACCGCTAAAAGAGATGAAGGTGTTTTAGATCTTTGTATCACAGGAGCTGTAATCATTGACCACTGGGGAATTGTAAAAGGAGATATCGGAATTAAAGATGGGAAAATTGTAGGAATCGGAAAAGCAGGAAATCCTGATACGATGGACGGTGTAACACCTAATATGATCATTGGGGCTTCAACAGAAGTTCATGGAGGAAAAGGTTATATCGTAACGGCAGGAGGAATTGACACTCACATTCACTACATCTGCCCTCAGCAGATCGAAACATCTCTTTACAGTGGGATCACCACAATGATTGGTGGTGGTACAGGTCCAAATGACGGAACCAACGCTACAACGGTTACGCCGGGGAGATTCAACATGCAAAAAATGCTTGAAGCAGCAGAAGAATATCCTATGAACCTTGGTTTCTTTGGAAAAGGAAACTGCTCGGCAGAAGAACCTATTGAAGAACAGGTAGAGGCAGGAGCTTTGGGAGTAAAAATCCATGAAGACTGGGGAGCAACTCCAGCAACCATTGATGCTGCATTGAAAGTAGCCGATAAATATGACGTTCAGGTGGCCATCCACACGGATACATTGAATGAAGGAGGGTTTCTGGAAGATACTATGAGAGCGATCAACGGAAGAGTAATCCATACTTTCCACACAGAAGGAGCTGGTGGAGGTCACGCACCGGACATCATTAAAGCCGCTATGTATCCTAATGTATTGCCAGCTTCAACAAATCCTACGCGTCCTTACACCATCAATACAATTGATGAACATTTAGACATGCTGATGGTTTGTCACCATTTGAGCAAAAAT
>CBFQYI010000180.1:0-8584 GCA_965720825.1 uncultured Chryseobacterium sp.
TTTTTCTAATATTTGCTTTTAATATCCTTTTTCAATCGCAAATTCCGTAAAAGCATTTTTCTTTTCAGGAGAATATCCCAGCTGGAATTTTTTGATGATATCATCCCTCAATTCCCTTTCTTTGAAATAAGAAAGACCTATACTTCTACCCTCCTGATCATCCCAAAGAATCTCCTGAAAATAAGTATTGGCAACCTCATGAATCTTATACAGCAGATCTTTCTCGGTCTGAGCATTTTTTGCTTCTTCTGAAATTTCACGCTGATCTTCTTCAATTTCAATTCCATACTTTTTGGCAGCATGGCGAAGTGCTTCAGGATAAGTAAAGTTCTCAATTTCCATAAGGAAAGAGATGGCTGTTCCCCCTTTTCCCGTTGAAAAGTCTTTCCAGATCTGTTTGCTTGGTGAAACAACAAAACTTGGAGACTTTTCCTCATGAAACGGACTGAGTCCTTTGTAGTTAGACCCTGCTCTTTTCAACTGCACGTATTCACCCACAATCTCTTCAACGCGGATTGTGGAGAATATCTTATCAATGGTCTGTTTGGAAATCATGGTGTAAAATTAAGTATTTTTATGGAGAAGTTGGAAGAGTTTCGGGTTTCGGGATTCGAGTTGTTGGGTTTGAGAGTTGTTGGGTTTGAGGGTTTGAGGGTTTTAGGGCTAGAGAGTGGGAACATTTTGGGCCCGCGATGACGAGATTCGAGATTTTTGGTAGTAGAGTTTGAATGTGTAGGAGTTAAACTCATAACTCATAACTCATAACTTATAATTCATCATTCATAATTAATAACTTCCAGCTTCTAATTTCTCATTTAAAACTCATAAATCATTATTTTTGCAAAACAAATTAGTATATGCAGTTCACTATCAATACAATCGAAGACTGGCAGGAAGTTGTTGACAGCATCATTCCTCAATTACAACATAATATTTTTTTATTAAAAGGAAATCTGGGAGCAGGGAAAACAACTTTCACTCAATTTCTGCTTAAAAACATGGGCAGCAAGGATGAAGTCAACTCTCCTACTTACTCTATTGTGAATGAATACAATACAGAAAAAGGAAAAGTTTATCATTTTGATCTTTACCGTCTGAAAAATATTGAAGAAGTGTATGATATCGGTATTGAAGAATACCTGGACAACTCTTTTTTATGCATCATCGAATGGCCGGAAGTGTATGAAGAGGAGCTTTACGGTCTTAACTATCATACAATGAGCATTGTGAATACGGGTAAAAACAGAGAAGTTTCATTCGATTAAATATTATGTATCTTTGCTCATTAATTGAGTGTAAAAAACAATCTGTAAGACATAATTTAATTTAAGGATGAGTACAAATATTTTTACTCCTTTCACAGAAGAAGAATTAATGCCGAAAGAGGAAAAATTGGATGTTATAAAAAAAGGAAAACAGTTCAGTATTGGAATTCCTAAAGAAACCTGTCTCAACGAAAGGAGAACTTGCATCACTCCTGACGCCGTACAGGTGTTGGTAGAGCACGGCCATGAGATCATTATTGAAGCAGGGGCCGGAGAAGGTTCATTCTTTACAGATTTACAATATTCGGAATCTGGAGCGAAGATTACCAATGATCCTAAAGAAGCTTTCGGTCAGGATCTTATCCTGAAGGTGAATCCTCCTACGGAAGATGAAATTGAGTATATGAAACCTAATACATATCTGGTTTCGGCACTTCAGATCAACCTCAGAGACAAGGAATATTTCTTAAAGCTTGCAGAGAAAAAAATAAACGCCATCGCTTTTGAATTTATCGTTGATGAATACAAACAATTGGCTTTGGTAAGATTAATCGGGGAAATTGCAGGAACCGTTTCTATTTTATATGCTTCGGAATTATTAGCCTTATCAAATGGGCTAATGCTTGGAGGAATCACAGGAGTAAGGCCTGCTGAAGTAGTTGTTCTGGGTGCCGGTATTGTAGGTGAATTTGCTACAAAAGCAGCCATTGGGTTAGGAGCAAGTGTAAAGGTTTTCGATAATTCTTTATCAAAACTGAGAAGACTTCATACTATTGTAGACAGCCGTGTACCGACTTCTATTATTGATCCTAAAGAACTCAGTAAAAGTTTAAGACGTGCTGATGTAGTAATCGGGGCGCTACCAAGATTAAACATGACGCCTATCGTTACTGAAGATATGGTCATGAAAATGAAAAAAGGCAGTGTCATCATTGATATCACCATAGACAATGGTAAAGTAATTGAAACCTCAGAATTGACCACTATGGAAGATCCTTACATCATCAAACATGGTGTTATCCATTGCGGACTTCCGAACCTTACCTCAAGAATGCCAAGAACTACCACAAAGGCCATCTCGAATTTCTTCCTTTCCTATATTTTAAATTATGACGAAGAGGGCGGCTTTGAAAACATGCTGATCCGCAAAAACGAAATGAAGCAGAGCTTATATATGTACAAAGGAAGACATACCAAAAAGATCATCTGCGACCGTTTCGGACTTACGTACCACGATATCAATCTTTTAATTTTCTAATGAAGAAACTGAAATTTTATGCAATAGGCTTCGTTCCGGGGCTTTTGATCGTATTTTTTATTTTAAACAAAAAAGGGGCAAGCTGCAGCGGATATTTACCGAACAGCCGTGTGATTGCTGAAAGCCTTTCCAAAGAATTCAAATATTCTGAGGAAGCTAAAAATGCAATGACGACCTACAAGATTGATGAGAAATTTATAAAAGACAGCATCATTACCAACGGAAAAGTAGACTTTGACCGTAGTCATGCTCAGAAAAAACCATGTCCGGATTATCTTATCACTTATCCTGAAAAAAATCCGTCTTACGAAATCACTTTTGAAAAGTGTGAAGAAACCGTGACAGTAAACGGTCTTAAGAAACTTAAATAGTTTTCAGTAACCACAAGCTATGGACGGCAATTACTATATGATTCATGATTATCTGATATTCATCGGAGTATTTGCCATTTTCCTGTTTCTGACAATAAGCATTTATCTCTTCAGCCAGAATCAGAAGCTGAAACAGAGAAACACCACATTATCAGAGACCAACAAGCTTATTGAACAGCGCCTGAATGAGGTTCGTCTGGAACATATCGGAACAAAGCTGAATCCACATTTGTTTAAAAATATTCTGAATTCGGTACAGTCTCATGCCTATCAGACTTATATGTCACTGGATAAGCTGGCGAATGTGCTGGATTATATTTTGTATGAAAGCAACAATAAGTATGTAAGCCCGAAAGAAGAACTCAATTTTGCTTTAAGTCTTATTGAGATTAATAAAATCAAGATCAATCCACTTTTTGACTTCAGAATTAAATCAAGGATTAATAAATCTGATGCTTTGTATGAAGAAAAGGTATTTGCTCCGCTGATCTCTGTGGATCTTATTGAAAATGCCTTTAAACATACGGATTTCCTGGCTCAGGATTCTTTTATTTCCATTTACATGGAGCTTGAAGGCGGAATTTTCACCATGAAAGTCAGTAATAAAGCATCTCTGAAAAACATTTTGGAAAAAGAAAAAAGCGGGTTCGGAAGCCAGTCTTTTGATCAAAGGCTCAAAATGATCTACAGTACGTATTACCAACTGGAAAGAAGTTCAAAAAACGGAATCTTTACAGCGGAGTTAAAAATTAATTTAGGAGAATTCTATGATAAAATGCGTTATTCTGGATGATGAATTACTGGCGATCAGTTATTTAAAACTTCTATGCGAGCAGATTGAAAATGTAGAAGTGGTAAAAGCATTCAATGATCCTAAAATCTTTCTGAACGAAATAGACAACCTCGACTGTAATCTATGTATTCTGGATATTGAAATGCCGGGAATGACTGGACTTCAGGTGGCTGAGATTATTTCAGGTTCCAAAAAAATCATTTTTACAACGGCTTATAAAGAATACGCAGCCGAAGCTTTCGATTTGAATGTGGTAGATTATGTAAGAAAACCCATCAAAAAGGAAAGATTAATCCAGGCCTTCGAAAAAGCTAAAGAACTGGTAGAAAATACCCCTAAAAAGACTTTTATCGAATGGAATACCAATATTGGAAAAACAGTTATATTCACAGAACAGATTTCCTACATCAAAACCTCTGAAATTGATAGCAGAGATAAAGATATCATCCTCAGCGACGGAACGATGATTGTCTTAAAAAATCTGAATTTTAAAAACCTTCTGGAAATGCTTCCTGCGAAAGATTTCGCCCAGGTCAATAAAAAAGAGATCATTGCGCTTTCTTGCATTAAAGTATTTTCAACCAACGAAATTATTACCACTATTCCTTCGGAAGACAACACTTTTCTGAAACTTCAGATCGGAGATGCTTATAAAAACTCTCTAATGGAGTTATTCGGAAAATAAGTCTTTTTCAAATCTTTCCGGTTTCGTTACAGAATATAAGCTCTTCATTACAACTCCCCTTTTTCAGCAGGTAATCCCTTTATTTTTGCATAGAATTAATTGATTTTATAATGAAAAATTGTTTCTATGCTGCAGGAATTCTCATATCCGGCTTGTGTTTTTCCCAGGAAGCCTCTTCAAAACTGAAGGTGTCGTTTTTTGACGGAATAGCAGTAGCCGGATATGTAGATCATGGTGCTTATCTCAACTTTACAGGTCCAAATATAAATCTTACCCATAAAAGCGTAAAATTCATTGTAGGAATGCTTCCTTCCCTGAGAATTAAAGAAGATCATTCTTCCGGAACTAAAAACAGTCCTATTATGCCTACACTGGGAGCAGGTCTTACAGTGGTATACAGAAAGATTGCCTTCCAAATTCCTGCCTACTATAATGCTAAAACGGCATACCAGAACGGCAGCTGGAAAATAGGATTTGGACTCGGATATTCATTCAAATAGATTTTATTACATTTTTTAGAACATTCATTACATTTAAAAAAAAAGAGTATTTAACATAACTATATTCTTATCAACTTTGCCTAAAATATTGGAATCATGAATTTGGGCAAATACAAAAATTTAATTTTCTACATTACTACCATCGCAGTCTTTTCATGTCTGATGTATTATTTCATCATTGAAGGACAGACATTGGAAGTAAAAGAAAATATTGTTGCTAACACCAGCAGCGGCTCAACCTGGGAGAATTTCCTGGAATCCTTCAAAACCAATCTTCACCATCCGCTTGCTTTATTATTGGCGCAAATCGTCACCATTATCATGACAGCAAGACTTTTCGGGTGGATTTGTATGAAAATAAAGCAGCCTACGGTCATTGGAGAAATGATTGCAGGGATTGTACTCGGTCCATCATTGGTGGGAATGTATTTCCCTGAGTTTTCGGCTTTTCTTTTCCCTAAAGAATCATTAGGCAACCTTCAGTTTCTGAGTCAGATAGGCCTTATCCTTTTCATGTATATCGTAGGAATGGAGCTGGATCTGAGTGTATTAAGAAAAAAAGCTCATGATGCCGTGGTGATCAGCCATGCGAGTATTATTATTCCTTTTGCGTTGGGAATAGGACTCTCCTATTTTGTTTATCAGGAATTTGCACCGGAAGGCATTCAGTTTACTTCATTTGCCTTATTCATAGCGATTTCTATGAGTATTACAGCATTTCCGGTACTGGCGAGAATTGTACAGGAGAGAAACCTTCAGAAAACCAAGCTGGGAACTATTGTTATTACCTGTGCTGCTGCCGATGATATTACGGCATGGTGCATTCTTGCTGCCGTAATTGCTATTGTAAAAGCAGGTTCTTTCACAAGTTCCATCTATGTGATTATCATGGCCATTGCCTATGTATTTTTAATGATCAAAATCGTAAGACCATTTCTTAAAAGAATCGGAGACCTTCAGGCAGGAAAAAACACGATTAGTAAACCAATGGTGGCTATTTTCTTTCTGACACTTATTTTGTCAGCATATGCCACTGAAGTAATCGGAATTCACGCTTTATTCGGAGCTTTTATGGCGGGTGCTATTATGCCTGAGAATACGAAATTCCGTACGCTTTTTATTGATAAAGTAGAAGATGTGGCTTTGGTACTTTTACTTCCGTTGTTCTTTGTATTTACAGGACTTCGTACGCAGATCGGACTTCTGAATGACAGCCATTTATGGATGACCGCAGGATTTATTATTCTTACTGCTGTTCTCGGAAAATTTGCAGGAAGTGCATTGACGGCACGATTTGTAGGCATTAACTGGAAAGAAAGTTTAACGATAGGAGCTCTGATGAATACCAGAGGTCTTATGGAACTTATTGTTCTGAACATCGGATATGACCTTGGAGTTTTAAGTCCTGAAATTTTTGCAATGCTCGTAATCATGGCACTTTTCACTACTTTCATGACAGGACCTGCCTTAGACTTCATTAATTTTATTTTTAAATCTAAAAAAAATCAGGACGAACCCACTCACGAAAACGATTCAAAGTACCGCGTCCTACTCTCTTTTGATAAACCGGAATCCGGAAGTACTTTGTTGAAACTGGCTCACAATTTCACTCATAAAATGAATGGCAATAAAAGCATCACTGCGATGAATATTGCTCCGGTAGATGAAATGCACGCCTATGATATCAACGAGTATGAAGATTCACAATTCCAGAACGTGATAGAAACCTCTCATGACCTTAATCTGGAAGTTACGACCCTTTTCAAAGCCTCTACTGATATTGAAAGCGATCTTACCAGCATTACCAATAAAGGACATTATGACCTTCTGCTCATCATGCTTGGAAAATCAATGTATGAAGGAAGTTTATTAGGTCGTCTGCTTGGGTTTACAACGAAGATCATCAATCCTGAAAAACTTCTGAATACGGTAAAAGGGAAAGGAAATATTTTCAACAATTCTCCTTTTGACGATTTTACCCTTCAGATCCTGGATAAAACCAATATTCCGGTAGGTATTTTGGTAGAAAAAGATTTTAAAGCGGCAGACAAAGTATTTGTTCCGATCTTTAATCTGAGTGATTTTTACCTTCTTGAATATGCTAAAAGGCTGATCAATAATAATAATTCACAGATTATTATTCTGGATGCTGCAGGACAGATCCGAAATAATATTGAAGTGAAAGAACTGATCAGAAGTATTGAACAGGTTGCTCCTAATCATATCACCCTGTACAATGAGAAAAAGATTGAAAAAGAATTTCTGAATGCTCAGGATCTGATGCTGATCAGCAGTAAAAGCTGGAAAAATCTGATCGACACCAAAAGTCTTTGGCTTTCTGATATCCCATCAACTCTAATAATATCAAATCCATAACACAATAACACACACCGATATTTCTATTTCTATTGAAGCTGTAAATATTATTCGTTGTCTGTAAAGAAAAAACGGGTATATTTATAGCTTCAATTTTTGGGACATGCTGATTAACAGTAAAAATGGAGTTATAGAGTTGGAAGCCTTTACTACCACGCTTTATAAAGGAATGAGTCTTGATCAGCTGAAACAGTCTGATTTTTATAAAGAAAAATATCATACGCTCTCGGATGTAAAAACCGGATATTTTTGGTATTATTTTAAGCATATAGAAATACAGGGATATCAGGTATCTTTCAGTCTGTGCCTTTTCGGAGATCAATTGGACATCATCCATATGAACACCTGGGACAAGACGGATGCAAAAGACTGGAATGAATGGACAGAGGAAAAAGAAATGAATGTTTTCCACCGGAATAATGCTTTTCTGACCAAAGTTCTTGGACTACCACCCACCCAAAAAAAGAAAAACCCTTACCCAAGCTGTACCTTCAAATTTCCATGGGGAAATGTGTGGTCGGTCTACGATCCGAGAAGTGCCAGCAGCTTTATGGGAATCAGTTTTAATGAAGAGGAAAAAACAAATAAAAAATAGCTTATAACCAAAGAATAAGATAATACTATGTGCCGATATGCCATGATGGTTTACAAAGGACATTATGCCTGTTTCAACTGCCAGAAAACATTCAAACGCCGCCACCTGAAAGATGTGGACCGGGACGCCGAGGTCTCTGTGGAAGCCAAGTGCCCGGAATGTGGAAATCTAATGGCCAATATGGGACTTGACTTTAAATCGCCACCCAAAAACGATGATAAACAATGGTCTCACATCCGGGATTTGTATACAGTTGGAATCACTTTTCATTCGTGTGGATGCTCTGGTCCGGGATATATTCCTCAGGATCGAAAAGCCATTATTGATTATCTTGAAAAAATCCGCTCTGAATACATGCACGCTTTAGTATTCTGGAGATACCGCATAGAACCCGAAAATAAAAAAGAACGCGAGCTGGATTATCAAAAAAACAGAGGTCATTTATGGACGGTCAATCGTAATGCTTTTAAAGAAACGGTAACCAATCAGGAAGGAATCAACTATTGGCTCAAAAGAATCAATGAAGTGGAAGAAAGACTCCATATTATCAAAGCTGATCAACAGAAATAATAGACATTATTCTGCCATTTTCAGAAGCTTTTTGAAACTCTCTGTTAAGTTTTTCTCCTGTTCAGACGGATAATCACCACTGATATTAAATCCACGTCCTGCAGTATTACTGATCATAATGATATTTCCATTTTCAAAGTAATTTCTGGTTGTGATAACCTCTGACTTATT
>CBFQYI010000181.1:0-8569 GCA_965720825.1 uncultured Chryseobacterium sp.
AGCGAACGTAAAAAACAAATTCTGGGTTTGCTGGAAAAAGTCAACCTTTCTGATTTTGCTAAAAAAGAAGTCCATACTTTTTCAGGCGGAATGAAACAGCGTTTTGGCGTTGCCCAGGCCTTATTGGGAGATCCGAAGATCATCATTGTAGATGAACCAACGGCAGGATTAGATCCTGAGGAACGTAACCGTTTCAATACGCTGCTCAACGATATCAGCCAGGATGTGATTGTCATTCTGTCCACGCATCTCGTTGAAGATGTCAGAAATCTCTGTTCAGAAATGGCGGTGATGAACCATGGCCAAATTCTCAGAAAAGGAAATCCGGGAACACTGATTTCAGAGCTTGACAACAGAATCTGGTCAAAACCCATTGACAAAAATGAACTGGAAAGCTATCATTCCAGCTATGAAATCATCAGCAGACAATTGCTGGAAAGAGAACTTCATATCACTGTATTTTCTGAAGAATCTCCGAAAGACTTCAGCCCTGTAACCCCTTTGCTGGAGCACGTTTACTTCCACACACTCACCCAAAAACCTTAATCATGAATACGATATTTTTATTCGAAGCCGGACGCTCTTCCAAGCACTGGCTCACCTATCTTGTGGCCTTACTTTTAATTGGTCTCGGTATTTTTTGCGGCAGTCAGTTCAACCTTTCAGTAGGAGAAGGAATTTATTTAAACTCGCCTTACACCATTGGCTTTATGACCGGAATGCTGAGCCTTGCCGTGATTTTTTTTGCTACGGTATATGCTTTGCAGCTGCTTTTTAAAGATCAGGATTCAAAATTTGACAGCATCCTTTTTTCATTTCCTTTTTCAAAGCTCACTTATCTGAAAGGGAAATTCTTCACCTATTTTTTACAGACTTTTTTAAGTTTTTCATTTTTAATGACAGGATTTATCATAGGTCAGATAATGCGGACGGGAAGTGAAATGCAGGAAGGTTTTAACATTGTCCATTATCTATATCCTTTATTCATCTTCGGTTTTATCAATAGTTTGGTTGTCTGTAGTTCTCTGTTTCTCACAGCAGTTACGGTAAAGAGAAAATTACTGGTTGTAGCAGGTGGATTGCTTCTGTATGTTTTCTATATGATTATTCTGCTGTTTTCCAATTCACCTTTTATGGCGGGAAGTCTGCCACAGTCACTGGAAACACAGCAATTCTCAGCTTTAATAGATCCTTTTGGATTATCCGCTTATTTTATGGAAGCCCGTGATCTTACGGCTCATCAGAAAAATATTCAACTGGTACCTTTCTCTGGTTATCTTTTATTTAACAGAATTTCATTCTTTTTTATATCTGTTGGAATTCTTCTGCTTTCATTCAGATTATTTTCTTTCTCCAATACCTCAGGAAAGAAAGTAAAAACATTAGGAAATACTCTTATATTTTCGGAAACAAATGAAGCAGAATACTCCACTCTTACACCCAATTTTAATAGATGGAGTTCTTTCCGGTCTGTACTTTCATTTGCCCAAACCGATCTTACTTATCTGTTTAAAAGTATTGCCGTACCTGCTGTATCTATTCTTTTATTATTTTCTGTGGGAATGGAAATGTATGCCGAAATTGAAAAAGGAATCCGTCTTCCGCAGAAATATGCCGGCTCCGGACTTATGGCGACAACCATTTCAGAGAATTTTCATCTGCTTGGACTTCTTATTTCCGCTTATTTTTTAAACGATGTTTACTGGAGAAGTTCTTCATCGGGATTTTCTCTGATAGAAAACAGTACCTATTTATCAAAGAACCGATTAACCGGACATTTTATTTCCATCAGTTTTCTGCTGTTTTTCTTTACGGGAATTTTAATTATTCAGGGAATTATTTTTCAAATGGAGTATCAGTATTTTCATATAGACTGGAATGCTTATCTCGGTGTTTTTCTTTTCAATACCTTCCCTTTGATGTTGTTTTCCGGATTGATTCTTTTGATAAATGACAGAATTCCCCATAAATTCATTGCTCTTGGAGTTTCCATCCTTGCTGTCTTTATATTATCAGGTCCGGTTTCAGGGAAATTAATCTCCTATCCTCTTTTCAGGATTTTTTCTGATTTTAAAGGTACATACAGCGATTTTAACGGCTATGGAATCTATGAAAAGGCTTTTGCTCAAAGGCTATTATTCGGAACAGGAATTATCAGTATTTTATGGATACTCAACAGCATTATAAAAATTAAAAAAGTTCCTGTGCTTGCATCTGGCTTCAGTGTCATTCTGCTCATCTCAGGAATCTTTGCCGGAGTATTGTTTATGAAAGGTTATATTCCAAAAAATGAAGATCAGGCTATTCTAAGTTCCGCAGAATATGAAAAAAACTATAGAAAATATGAAAAACTTCCACAGCCGGATATCACCGATATTACTACAGAAATCAAACTGTATCCTTCAAACAATGCTTATCAGATTATAGGAAAATATACTCTTAAAAATCAAACCAACCAGCCTATCCATAAGATTCTGATCAATTTTAATGAGGATTTAAAACTGGAATCTGCTGTGATAACTTCAGATACTGAAGCCTCAAAAATTAATAAACATGTCACAGAAATTTCACTACAACAACCACTTCTACCGGGTAAAACAGCTTCTCTTGATTTTAAATTATCTTATCAATGGTTTGCTGTCAACGGTCACAAGTCTTTCAATGCCATTATTGAAGACGGGTCTTTTATGAGAATCAGCAGGTATTATCCTACCATCGGTTATCAAAAGGATGATGAAATTCAGGATGAAAAAGAACGAAGCCAATTCAAGCTTGGAAAACTTACTGAATTAAAGAAACCCGAAGCTCCTGAAGTTTCAAAAAGGGATTTTATCAACTTGAATATGATTATTTCCACAGAAAAAAGCCAGACTGCCATTGGAACAGGAGATCTTGTCAAAAAATGGTCACAGTCCGGACGTAATTATTTCGAATATCAAGCCGATCAGATTCCTTTCCGGTTTGCGGTTTCTTCAGCAGAATACAAGGTAAAAAGCATACATTATAAAGGAATTGACATCAATCTCTTTTATCATCAAAAGCACTTTGAAAATGTGAATCACCTGCTTGAAAACGCCAAACTTACTTTAGAATACTGCCAGCAGAATTTTGGACAATATCCTTTTAAAAGCATCAATTTTGCAGAAATTTCTTCTTTTACCAAAGGTTTTGCAGCGACAGCCTATCCTTCTGCCGTCTTTATGCCGGAAGACATGATTTTTCACGCCAACATACAAGCCGATAAAAAACAGGATGTCATCAATGAGCTGGCAGGTCATGAGCTTTCCCATCTCTGGTGGGGCAACAGTCAGATCAATCCTGATGACAGAGAAGGTGCTGTGATGCTTACCGAAACCCTGGCAATGTACACCGAAATGATGCTTTACAAAAAAATGCATGGCAGAGAAAAAATGATGGAAAGAATCAAAGTACATCAACAGATTTACGATAATGAAAAAGGACTGTCTGAAAATGTTCCGATTTATAAAGCAACCGGAGATGTTCCTCATAGTTCGTATTCCAAAGGAGCTGCAGCAATGGTAGAATTGAGCAATGTATTAGGTGAAGAGAAAGTAAATATGGCATTGAAAAATTTCCTCAATAACAATCATTATCCCAAGAAACCTACTTCTCTGGATCTGATCAATGAGTTTTATAACGTTGCTCCGGATATTTCCACCAGAAAACAAATCGACAGATTATTCAAATCCATAGAAAATATAAGTTTTACTTCAGGGTCTAAAACTGCTTCTGTAAAAGCAAAATCCAAAAAACCTATCAACAGTTTTTAATTTTTTTGAAAATATTTTTTCAGGAATTGTAACAAAGTAAAATGATGATTTACTAATTAGTTGACATATCAATAATTGATACATCATTTTAAATCTGAAAATATGGAAAAGTTAAATTCAATTATATTCTACAACATAGACAAAGCGATCAGAGCCTACAGAAACTATGCTCAGCGCCAGCTGAAAGCTCATGGTTACACGATCACCATTGATCAATGGCTTATCATCAAAGCGATTCTGGAAAACCCGGGAATTACCCAGAATGAAATTGGTGATCTTGTTTTTAAGGATAATGCTTCTGTCACGAGAATTATTGATTTAATGGTAAAATCCGAATACATTATCAGAAAAGTTCATCCTGAAGACCGAAGAAAAACCCAGCTGGAAGTGACAGATTCCGGGGTAAAAGTGATTAAAGAGGTTCAGAATATCGTAGAAAAGAACCGAAAAACAGCTTTAAAGGGCATCAGCAACAATGAACTGGAAGTGATGTATTCTGCTTTACTGAAAATTTCAGAAAACTGTCTCAACCCTAAAAAGTAAAACGCTATGACCAGAATATTCTCACTTATTATTGTCTGTATGCTGATGCTATTCAGCAGCAGGATTTCTGCCCAGCAGGCAATGCAGAGTTTGACTTTGTCCGGAAACATAAAATCCGACAAAGCAGAGCAGATGGAGATCAATCTCTTTGATGCTGATCAGAAATTGATCAAAACAGAAATTGCTGATAACAACGGTAAGTTCAATTTTAATGATTTAAAAGAAGGAACTTATCAGGTAAAAATCAATAAAAATGGTACTGAGGTTTATCACTCAGAAAATATTTCATTAACCGAAAATAAGACCCTCAATCCCATTGATCTCAATGTAAAATCTATTGAAGGAGTTACTATTACGAAAACCAAACCTCTGATTGAAAGGCAGGATGGAAAAATGATCATGAATGTTGAAAACAGTATTGCCAGCACTGGAAATTCTGCTTTTGAAGTGTTGGAAAAAGCTCCGGGTGTGAATATTGATAACAATGATAATATCAGTCTTCGTGGTAAAGGGAATCTTCTGATTCAGATCGATGGTAAAAATACACCGATGACAGGAGCTGATCTTGCCAATTACCTGAAGGGAATTCCTTCTTCCACTATTGAAAAAATAGAATTCATCACCAATCCTTCTTCAAAATATGATGCAGCAGGATCTGCAATCATTAATATTAAACTAAAAAAAGAGCAGCGAAGAGGAACCAATGGAAGTATTTCCAGCTCTTTAGGATCGGGGAAATATGTGAAAAACAACAACAGTTTCAGCATCAACCACAGGAATAAAAACATTAATATTTTCGGAAATTACAGCTTTGCTTACAGGGAGGCTTATAATGGATTGGTTCTCGACAGAAATTTCTATGAAGCCAATACCTTTAAAAAGGCTTATATACAGGACAATTATCTGAAATTCAAATTCAACAGCCATGTGGCCAAAGCAGGAATGGATTATTATCTGAACGATAAAAATGTACTTGGATTTTCTGTAGGTCTGGTTTCCAATAAATTCAATGTGAACGGCGATAATTCCAATGTGACACTGGGCAGCAACTACCTTCCGGAAAGCACATTTACAACGGTCAACAGATCGAATGACCGCTGGACCAATGTTTCATTCAACCTTAATCATAAATACACCATTGATTCATTGGGTTCTGATATTTCTACAGATTTTGACTACATCAACTACGCTAATTCTTCTTTGCAGAGCTTTGATACAAGAACGCATGAAATTGCCAGTAACACAGATAATCTTGACATTATTAAAGGTGATATGGACGGAAAACTGAATATCTATTCATTAAAATCTGATCTTACAAAAAACTTCAGCAACGACTGGAAACTGGAAAGCGGAGTGAAAACCAGTTTTGTAAAGACAGACAACGATCTGAAATTCTTCAATGCCAGTTCTGGTGTTCCTATTCCGGATCTTGGGAAAACCAATCATTTTATTTATGAAGAAAACATCAATGCAGTGTACGGAAATGTTTCCAAAAAATGGGAGAAATTTAAAGTTACTGGTGGTTTAAGGCTTGAAAACACGAATGTAAAAGGAACTCAGATCACGACCAACCAGATCAACAAAAGAAATTATACCCAGCTTTTTCCAAGCGCTGTTTTGAGTTATGATCTGACAGAGAAAAGTAACCTTGAAATCAATTTCAGCAGAAGAATTACAAGACCTAGTTACAACCAGCTGAATCCTTTTAAATTCTATCTTGATCCTACTACCCTGAAAGCAGGAAATCCTGATCTGAACCCGCAAATTACGATGAATTATGAATTAACGTATAGTCTGAGCAATAAATATTTTGCCACTTTAAGCTATAGCAGGAATTCTGACAACATTACAGACATTTTAAAACCCGTAACAGAAAACGGGCAGATCGTAACCGTACAGACTATTGAAAACCTGAATTCTGCTTCTTATTTTGGATTAAACCTGATCGCTCCGGTAAAAGTGACCCAATGGTGGGATATGAATAACAGTGCTAATTTCTACTATGGTTCATACACTGGAAATGTCTCCGGAACACAGATTAATAACCAGGGAAATTTTACATTCAGCATCAACAGTATCAATTCTTTTAAACTGGGAAATGGCTTCACTGCTGAGCTTACAGGAAATTACAAGGCGAGAGAAGTCTATGCCTATCTGAATATGAGCCCAAACTGGTACCTGAATATCGGAGCGCAGAAGAAGTTTAAAAACAACAGTGTTCTGAAACTATCATTTACAGATGTTTTCTTTACCAGCAATATCAAAGGGCAGACGGTTTATAATGATTATTTAGAGAACTTCGCGGTGAAAAGAGATACCCGTGTGGCTACCATTTCTTATACTTACAATTTTGGTTCTTCCAAAAACGGACAGCCTAGAAAAACAGGAGGTGCTGAGGATCTGAAACAGAGAGTGGGAACGTAATAACGAGATTGCTTCAATGCTCTGCATTTCGCAATGACATACAAACAAAAATCCCTCAAATTGAGGGATCTTTTATATTTAAGAATGAATCTTATTAAGCTTCGTTAGATGGAGTTTGGTTTTCCACTGGTTTTTCGCTTTGTGGCTTTTCACCTTGTGGTTTCTGTCCTTCAGGTCTTCTTTGTCCCTCTGGTCTTCCTTGTCCTTCTGGTCTTCTCTGCCCTTCAGGTCTACCTTGTCCTTCCGGTCTTGGAGGTCTTGGTAAAAGAACTTTACGGGAAAGTTTCATTTTCTTACGGTCATCGTAACCCATGAACTTCACTTCTACTTCATCACCTTCTGCATAAGGAACTTTGTCCAGACGAGCCCACTCAATTTCAGAAATGTGAAGAAGTCCTTCTGTTCCTTTAGCAATCGCTACGAATGCACCAAAGTCCATTACTTTCACTACTTTACCTTTGTAAACTTCACCTATAACCGGTACGAAAGTGATTTCATTGATTCTTGCAATAGCAGCATTGATCTTCTCTCTGTCTGTACCAGAAATTTCGATACGTCCGATTTCTCCCATCTCTTCGATAGCAATAACCGTATCTGTATCTTTCTGTAATTGTTGAATAATTTTTCCACCAGGCCCGATTACAGCTCCAATGAAATCTTTTGGAATCTCCATTACCACCATTTTCGGAGCGTGAGGCTTCACGTCTGCTCTTGGCTGGGAAATCGTTTCCGTGATTTTATTAAGGATGTGTAATCTTCCGTCTTTAGCCTGCATCAAAGCTTTCTCCATGATATCCATAGAAAGTCCCTGGATTTTGATATCCATCTGACAAGCTGTGATACCGTCTGCAGTACCTGTTACTTTGAAGTCCATATCTCCAAGGTGATCTTCATCTCCTAAGATATCGGAAAGTACGGTAAATTTACCTGATTTTGAATCGGTGATCAGCCCCATTGCAATCCCTGAAACAGGTTTTGTGATCTGAACCCCTGCATCCATCAATGCTAATGTACCTGCACAAACTGTTGCCATTGAAGAAGAACCGTTAGATTCTAAGATATCGGAAACAATTCTGATTGTATATGGATTTTCTGCCGGAATTACTGCTGTTAAAGCTCTTTGAGCTAAGTTTCCGTGTCCTACTTCTCTTCTTGAAGTACCTCTTAAAGGTCTTGCTTCACCTGTAGAGAATGGAGGGAAGTTATAGTGTAAGAAGAATCTTTCGTCGTGCTGCGTGATTACGCTGTCGATCATGTTCGCATCTTTTACAGAACCCAGAGTTACCGCAGT
Organism: uncultured Chryseobacterium sp.; assembly: GCA_965720825.1. GTDB lineage: Bacteria > Bacteroidota > Bacteroidia > Flavobacteriales > Weeksellaceae > Chryseobacterium. The sequence goes on from CBFQYI010000181.1 coordinate 8,050, forward strand.
CAGAGACTGAGTTTCTCCTCTTGTAAAGATCGCAGAACCGTGAGCTCCCGGAAGGTAATCAATTTCTGACCAGATTGGACGGATCGTCTGAGGATCACGACCATCAAGACGGATATTATCTTCAAGGATCATCTGACGCATTGCTTCTTTCTCTACGTCATGGTAATATACTTTAACGAATGGAGTTACTCTTGCCAATTCCTCTTCGTTTTCAGCATATTGTGCTAAAAACTCTTCAAGAACCGCTTTGAATTTTTCTCCTCTTTCTTCTTTATTTGATGGAGTTTTTGCTACTTCATATACTTTATCATAGCACTCTTTCCATACTTTTTCACGAATTTCTTCATCGTGATCTTCGTGGCTGTATTCTCTTTTAGGGAAAGATTTTCCTACTTTTTCAGCTAATCTCTCCTGAGCTTCGATCTGTTTTTTGATCTCAGCGTGAGCGAAGTTGATAGCTTCAAGCATTTCCTGCTCAGAAATCTCCTTCATTTCTCCTTCTACCATTACGATGGAGTCT
>CBFQYI010000182.1:0-8556 GCA_965720825.1 uncultured Chryseobacterium sp.
TCCCTTTTAATGGAAGGTAATAGTTCATCATAGCAAACATCCCTTTCTTCATCTCACCTCCGTACCAAGTACCTCCGATGATCTGTAGTTTTTCAGTAAGGTTGAACATGATAAAGTTTTCAGAGTGTAATCCCTGAGCTTCCCAGTTCGGGTTTGTTGTTTTTGATCCGTTGATTACTGTGAAATCCGGCTCACCAAAGTTTTCCAGTTCGTAGTGAGAAGGACGGATAAACATATTAGTCACGAAATGTGCCTGCCATGCTACTTCAACGATAAATCTTACTTTAAGTCTAGTATCTGCATTTGTACCACAGAATGCATCTACTACATAAATCTTCTTAGCTTCAGAAAGCTGGTTCATCACTAGTTCTTTACAAGAACCGAAAATTTCTGCTGTTGTAGGTAAGTTTACTTTACCATCCCAGAAAATTGTATCTCTTGTAACATCATCCTGAACAATATATCTGTCTTTAGGTGAACGACCTGTGAAAATTCCTGTTTTTACCGATACTGCGCCAGATTCCGTAAGCTCAGCTTGCTCAAACCCCTGATTTTCAGGAGAAACTTCAGCCTGATATAATTCTTCGTAAGAAGGATTATACACTACTTCATAGTTTCCTTTAATCCCTAATTTCTCTAAATCCTGGATGATTTTAGTGTTTTTCATTTTACTTATATTTTCTATTTCTTTATTGACTTCAACAAAAATAATATTAATTATTTGTTAAAGGTGGTTTAAATATACTGATATAAGTCAGAATGACAAATAAAAAAACAGGATCACAACTATTTGATTACAAACCAATTATATTTTCCCATTCTAAAACAGTGGGAAAACCTTTCTCCCAAAAATAGTTCTTATAGTCCCCAAATTTGGCACTCATTACAAAATCTCCACCCCATGCGCCTAAACTTTTGACAAATGAAGGGCAATCTGAGAATAATTTTTCCTTAACTGTGATAATTTCAAGAAAATCAGCAATTTTATGCTCATGAATCATCATTAATTCAGAAAAATTTTCCAATTCACTGCATAATAATATTTTTTTTGTGAGATCTGAAAATTCATTAACCAATTCCGGAGACTTCTTTTTGGACTTGTAAAAATTGATTCCTTCTCTACTATCCTGCTTCTGATTTAAATGAATAAAAATCAGTTCATTTTTAAAGGATGGATTAAAATCTACTTTCTCATATTTTATCTCAGGTTTACTTTGGAAAAGTACTGCAGATTTTTCTTTCGCTACAGCGATATCGTATCCGCTGCCACCCAAACTGATTGTATTAAGGTAAAAAGGATCTATTTCAGCCCATTCTGCAAGATTGTTCATCAGGGTAGAACTGCTTCCAAGCCCATAATCCGCAGGAAACTGAAGATTCGTTTTTAAATGATAAGTAAGATCGGTTTTGAATTTACTATTAGAAAGCTGCTGAACATTTTGTAATGTTTTGGTAATAAATTCAGCGCTTGATGGAATATTGGTTTCCAGGATCTGCCAGGTTTTATAATCTATGACAGCCTTCAACCATAGTGTATTCTGATGATAGGCTTCCCAAAGAATAAGGGATTTTCCATCTTCCTTTTCTTCAAAGAAAAACTCTTGTCCCAGCTTGGTAGGTACCGCTAAGACAAGAGCTCCATCGATTGCGAAATATTCTGAAGTAAGCATAAGCTTGCCTGGTGAAAATATCGCATTCATATATTTTTTATTAGATTGCAGAAACTGCTTCTACGGATCCGTCAATTTTTTTGATCAATCCTTGAAGGGTTTTACCTGGTCCCACTTCTACAAAGTTAGAGGCACCATCTTTAATCATATTTTGTACAGACTGAGTCCATTTTACCGGGCCGGTAAGCTGGGCAATCAGGTTTTGTTTGATCTCATCAGGATTGGTTACCGCTGTAGTAGTAATATTCTGATATACAGGAATAGTAGCTTTTCTGAATTTTGTATTTTCGATAGCTGCTGCCAGTCTTTCCTGTGCAGGCTGCATTAATGGGGAGTGGAAAGCTCCGTTTACGGGTAATAATAAAGCTCTCTTCGCTCCTGCTTCTTTCAGCTTAATGCAAGCTTCTTCTACTGAAGGTGTTTCACCTGAAATTACCAATTGCCCCGGGCAGTTATAGTTTGCCGGAACAACAATTCCGCTGATCTGTGCACAGATTTCTTCAACCTTAGCATCGTCTAATCCTAAGATAGCTGCCATAGAACTTGGATTGGCATCGCAAGCTTCCTGCATAGCCTTTGCTCTTTCAGAAACTAATTTCAAACCGTCATCAAAGGATAAAACTCCGTTGGCAACTAAAGCTGAAAACTCTCCTAAAGAGTGTCCTGCTACCATTTCAGCACCAAGACCATTTACGGCTTTTAATGCGGCTACTGAATGTATAAATATTGAAGGCTGGGTAACCTCTGTTTTCTTAAGATCCTCATCCGTACCGTTAAACATAATGGAAAGAATGTCGAAACCTAAAATTTCATTGGCAGATTCCATCAGATCTTTAATATCTTTTCTAGAATCATACAATTCTTTTCCCATTCCTACGAACTGAGAACCCTGCCCTGGAAATACAAGTGCTTTCATGTATTGAATTAAATATTATGCAAATATAACTATAATGTTAACAATATTCTTTTAAACAGTTATAAATCATTTAAGGTACCAACCTGATTACTCTATAACCGGTATTTACATAAGCACCATTAGCTTTAGATTTTACAAACTCAAATTTGGTAGCAAGCTGAGTCTGAACTTTATTCATCTGCTTAAAGATCTCTCCTTTTTTATTTTCTCTGGTTAGCATGTCATTGACAACATCAAAACCTACGATTGCATATTTTGGTGGAGTTTTGCAGTATTTGCTTTTATAAGCAGCCAGAATTTCTTTTTCAAAATTACCGTCTGTATTAATCTTTCTATCCATCAGATATACCAGACTTGCCTGGCTCAGTTCATCTACTCTCTTCTCGAAAACCGGAGAATAGAACATACTGAAGGCTTTTATTCCCTGTACTTCTTTAGACATCGTAATCATTCTGTTAGCAAAAGCATCTCCTGCAGCGTTATCATCATTCGCTAAAATGGCAATAACTGGTGCAGACTGTCCTGTCATCATATTCTGATCCGGCTGAATATCTGCCGGGGAATTAACAATAATAATATTAGGATTTTTTACAGCTTTCTCAAGTCCGGCTTTGATATAATTGGCATCTTCTTTTTTAGCATCTGCCACTATGTATATTTTCTGATCAGAATAAATCCCTTTCACTTCCTCTACAATCTTATCAGCATAAGTCTGATTGTTGGTTTCAACAATAATAAGATTACTGTAGTTATAAAGTTCCGGAGAGTTCGCAAATGGTGCTACAACCGGAATTTTCTGATTTTTAGTAAAATCAAGAACATCAATTACATTGGATTTAAAGAATGGACCGATAATAAGATCTGTATTATCAGGATTAATCTGCGTTAAAGAGTTTTTGAATGAAGCTTCATTTCCTGAATCTACCACTTTGATATCCAGTTTCTGTCCTCCTCTAGCATTTCTTTCAATAGCAAGTTTAGCTCCTGTCAAAAAGTCTAGCGCCATTGCTCTATACTGAGTCTCGTTGGTACTGTATCCAAATGGAAGCATTAGTATAACACTAAGTGCATCACCATTTTTCTTTATATAAGCAGCATCCTGCTTTTTAATCTTTAGAACCATTCCGGTCTTCAAACCATGTGAAAGGTCCGGGTTAAGAGCGATAAGCTCATCAATAGAAACACCGAATTTATTAACGATAGAGAATACTGTATCGCCTTGCTGAACTGTGTAGGTTACATAATCATCACCTACTGCAACATTGGAGACAGCTGTTGATTTTTCGTTCCCGGAATCCATTTTTGCTTTTGGATTTGCAGTTTCTGCAACGGCATCAGTATTGGCAGTTGTATTTGTTCTTTTTATTTTAATGGTATCCCCAGGTTTCAGTCCTTTTTCTTCCAATCCTGGATTTAAAGTATAAAGGTCCTGCTGGCTGATGCCAAACTGTTTTGTAATTCTGTAATAATTATCTTTAGCCTGGATGACATAAGATTCTCCTTCTGCTGCTGTAGTAACTGCTGTAGATGTAGTAACTGTTATTGTTTTTTCAACTGGAGTTTCAGTGTGTTTTTCTGTGGTAACTGCCTGTTGCTCTCCTCCATATTTTTTAATGCTGGCAAGAGGTAAGGTAATTTCATCTCCGATCTTCATGTGAGAATCCAATTCAGGATTCAGTTTTCTCAGATCAGTTTCAGAAATTCTGTATTGTTTTGTGATACCGTAGATCGTTTGTTTTGGCAGTAAAACAATTTTACCCAGAGAAGAAGCACTTATTGTTGAAGTTGCTTTTTCTGTTGAAACTGCTTTTGTTACAACCGGAGTGGCTGCTTTGTCTGATTTTATAGTTAAAACATCACCGATCGCCAGTTTGCCATCTTTATGTTTTGGGTTTAGCTTCAGCAATTCATCTACAGTCATTCCATACTTTTTGGCAATGTTGTAAGGATTGTCACCTTGCACAACCGTATGTGATTTCTGGGCTGAAACTCCCAAAACCATACATAAACTGGATAGAATAAAAAACCTCTTTATCATATTCGATAATTATAATTTACAAAAATACTTCTTTAAAATTAAATGGCAACAATTATTAATTTTGAATCTTGAACCACCATTTCTTCCAAACAATTTTCAAGCCACGAATAGCCATAATCTGAAAAGAATACACTAAAGTTATAGACTCTCTCCTGCCATGTTTTTGCAGGATGAACATCTAAAAACAGATTTTCTAGTCTCTCCAGCAATTCATTCTGTTTTATTTTTTCAGCATGAAGCAGACGTTTTTTCATTCTTTTAAATGATTTTAATTGTCGTACTTCTTCCGCCTTCACCATGTTCCCGAAAGATTTCTCAGTGTTTTCTGCTGATGCTCTCAATGCAGAAAAATTGTTGATCAATAATTCTTCTTTCTCATCCAATAATTGTAAAATTGGGTTATCTTTCAAAATCTTCTGATTGGTAAGTACTGAGAAGTTCTGAAAAAAATCTTCAATTTTAAGATCAAGTTTCTCAATTTTCCCCAATGTTTTTTCTTTCAGAAAAAGCATAGAGTTTCTGGGAATCAGAATTGGGAAAGGAGTATTAATTTTTGAGAAATAGTCTTTCAATTCCAGCCAGTACATGATTTCGGCATTTCCTCCGATATAGGCTAAATTAGGGAGTACATTTTCCTGATATACCGGACGCATCAATGCATTCGGACTGAATTTTTCAGGATGATTTTCCAATTCGACTAGAATTTCTTCTTCTGTAAACTGGATAGGTTTATCTACAATACTATACTTCTTTCCGTTAAATTCTATTCTGTCTCTCGTTTCAGAAAGGTAGAAAAGGTTTATTTCACGAGGGTTTACCTGAACTTTCCCATATTTCTCAGTTAGAAAATCTACTTTATCTTTAGATGTTTTTTGTAAACTGAAGTTCTGAAGCTCATCTTTAAAAATCGCTTTCATTTGATTTTTAAGTTCCTTAGAATCTCCATCTAAAATTAAAAGTCCGAATTCTGAGAAAAGACGGTTAACAAGAATCTTAATAGCTTCCGTTAAAGTGTTTCCGGCTTTATAAGCTTCCTTCATCATTAAGATCAGCTCTGTACCGAAAATAGAATCTTTGAATTCGTTTTCAAATTCCGAAATAAAATACGTATCACTGATTTCAATTCGGCCTACCGGACCTCCGGATTTCTCATTGGTTTCGTAATAATTATTTTCGGTTTTAAAATGATTGATCTCCGCAAAGTCATGATCCTCCGAAGCCATCCAATATACCGGAACAAAATTAAAATCCGGAAAATTTTCTTTCAGATAGGTACATGTCTTTATGGTCTGAAGAATTTTATACACAAAGAAAACAGGTCCTGAAAACAGGTTCAACTGATGTCCGGTTGTGATGGTAAACGTATTGGGCAGTTTTAGATTCTCAATATTTTCTCTCTGCTTTGAAGAAAGAGAAAGAGTTTCTAACTGTCCTTCAAATACGTCAGCTAAAATGCTTCTTTTTTCAGAGGTGAAAGAATCTTTTTTCAGATGTATCTGCTGCCTAAAATGATCTAAGGAAAATATATTATTTTCAAAACCCTCAATCTTCTGATTTAAAAAATCTTTTACCAGCTGAGGAATGCTTTCTATATCGTTAAATGATATTTTATTAATTGTTTTCAACCTGTACAGTTTTTAGTTGAACAAATACCACACGATTCCGATATTCAATCTGAAATCATACACCGGATAATGTGGAAATGCATATGCTTTGTTATTGGAAATAACAGTTCCTATCTGCTGTCCTTCTATGAAAAAGAACATTTTTTTCACTTTCATATTAATATAAATATCGGCGATAGGCTGTCCACCAATTGAAAATGAATCTGCTCTTGGAAGAATATATTCATTAAGAACTGGGAAATAGTCTCTTGATGCAAACTTCGAGAAATAGTATACTTTAACACCTGCCTGAATTTCTGCGGCTTTTTTGAAAGCCTGGGTCTGATAAAAGAAATTGGCTCTACCAATGAAACCTGGCATTGGAAGCAATTCTTTGTTCGTCAAGGTATTCTGAAAGTGCACTCTTGTATTCAGGTGGAATTTGTTGAAGCTGAATGTAGCATCTCCTCCAATCTGAGAGATATTCACTGAATTATCGCTTTGTTTCGGACTTCCATTGCTGTCAAAGTACGTATAGTTATCGATTCTGAAATAATTGGCGAAAATTTCTGTTTTAAACCATTTCAGATTGATGCTTCCTCCCACTTCCATTACAGATTGGTTCTTTGCGTTTTCAAGATAATAATTGAAGTTATTATAAACTGAAGTATTCAATAAGTAATTGAATGATGGGTATGCACTCTGGAAGTTTACCTTAGCATTAACGAAATAATCTTTGATAGGTTCAAACTTCAGATTGTTGGTTGTTTTCAGGTAACTTTTAAACTGGCTCCCGTTTGAAAACTCCAGGAATGAATTCAACTGAATTTTATCCCAAAGTTTTACCTGCAGGTTTCCTACAGCTCCGATTCTGTTTTCTTTCAGCTCACCAGGAAAAGGCACGTTGTTGAGTGCAACAACATCTCTTATCCCGAATTTAATGATCTGATAACGTACCCCGGCATCCAGTTTGAATTTTTCATTATTAAAAATCAAGCTTACGGTATTACTGAAATTCTCAGAATATTTTTTGGTTGTCAATGGAAAGCCATTTACTAAATCTGTAGGAGCATCATACCAATAAGGTTCCAAAGCAGTTTGGTTATAGTAATATTTATTTCCCTGATGAGAAAGAATATGTCTTATGCTGAAAGGAAATTTCTCAGAATTGAAAGGAGTAAACTGGTGGCTCAGATAATATCTTCTGTAAGAAAACTGTGAACTTGAAGAGGCCAGATTTACCTGTGCGTTTTGTCTGTTACTATAATTGCTGTCTCCACTTTGAAACAGGTTATCTTCAGTAATTCCTCCACTTTCCTGGTTATTTACATTCTGGTGAAGATAATGGGCAAAAAGTTCATAGTTTCCACTTTTTGAAACATAGTGTCCTGAAAATAAAGTATTATTATTTGCTGACAAGGAATTTCTGTAAAGTCCCTGTGAACGAAGTCCCATATATTCAAGTGCAAAATTGAATCTTTTTCCGATATTCTGAGTATAGGTAGATTTTAGGGCTGCACCGTTTCGCATAGCATTATGATATAAAAATGTAGCTGTAGGTGTTTTTACGTCATAATATTTCACATCATTTGCTCCAATAATCATATAAGATTTGTTGGATGGCAATAAAGAAAGATTTTGTTCATCATTAACTTCAAATATAAGAGGATTGAATCCTGAACCAATATTGGCAGGCTGTACTTTTCCGAAGTTATCTTTATTATTTTGTTGTGAAAAGATATAAGTTTTATCAAAAGTCATTACTGTATCAAATACTTTCTTTTCAGAAAACTGGGTCTGATATTGGTAATCATTTATAGTAGGTTTGAAGATTTTCAGGGAATCTTTTTTCCCGGAATCTATTACAAGAGTATCTTCTTTTTTAGGTTGAGGCTTTATTTCTGCTTTATTAACAACCTGTGCTTTGGCTACAAAACCTAAAGAGAAGAGTATGAAAAGGATGTACTTCATTATTCATTATTGTACAGCAAAAATAAGAAATAAAAGGACATAAAAATTGTTTGATTCTTTCATCGCTATCTGAGAGTATAATAACATTCCCAATGAATATTATATTTATGATGGCTACCTTCCTGAATAAAAGATTTTAAAGCACTCAAATTCTTATGCCAACCAGTATTGAACCTCAAATATCAGTATAATTGACTTTATAAAGTTTAATTAAATCCTAAAAGATTGGACATAAAAAAGCCACCTTTAAAAGGCGGCTTCTTTTTTTATTTATCTGATTTGATAATTAGTTATCGTAACCTGGGTTTGATTTTACCAAAGTTCCAGCAACGTTAGTTTCTGCTAAAGGAATTGGGA
>CBFQYI010000183.1:0-8547 GCA_965720825.1 uncultured Chryseobacterium sp.
ATATCTAAGATCGGTTTTTTAGGATAAAGTTCTGCCAATTGCCCTCCCGGCTGTGGAAGCGCATCAATAATATGACACTTCATTTTTAATAAACCAGCTTCAAAAACTGCAAAAAGTCCTGTAGGTCCCGCACCTATGATCAATATATCAGTGGTTATCATAATCTTTAAGATAATTTAATTATACATGTAACTGCAAATTTACTAATTTTAATGCGAAGCATATTTAATTGATTCTAAATAAAAACCTGAGATTTGTCAAATATCTATCATTTAAGATTTTAAATTTGGCAATGTTTTTGTAAATGTCTTGTTATGAAGAAAATTTCAATCCTTTTTGCATTATTAATATTCTTTTTTGGCTCAGCCCAGATTGATAATATCGCGGATGGCGAATCTATTACTCTTAGAATTCATTATGGTTTCCTTAATGCAGGAACTGCCAACCTTACTACCAAGCAGACTACGTACAAAGGAGTTCCTCATCTTTATGTAAAAGGAACAGGACAAACCACAGGTGCTGTAAAAGCATTCTTCAAAGTAGAAGATTTATATGAAAGTTTTATTAATACGCAGACAGGATTACCAAGTTTCTATGTAAGAAATGTACGTGAGGGAAGCTATCGACAGCATTTTGAAACAGTTTTTAATCATGATAACAACACTTTAATTTTAACTGATAAAAAAACTCCGGCCAATGGTTCTAAGGTTTTAAAATCAGTAAAAGGCGTTCAGGATATGCTTTCCTGTTTTTATTATTTAAGAAGTAAAAGCCCGGATGAACTGAAAGTGGGAACTGTTATTAATATGAATGTATGGATTGATGATGAGATGTTTCCTTTCCAGCTGAAAGTAACAGGAACAGAAAACTTAAAGACAAAATTCGGAACCATCAATTGTTTAAAGATTATTCCATCTGTAAAGAGCGGAAGAGTATTCAAAGAAAAAGAAGGCGTAACCATGTGGGTTTCCAATGATGCCAACCACGTTCCTATGTTATTGAAAGCAGAACTTGCAGTAGGATCACTGAAAGCAAGTATTGATGATTACAAAAACGTAAAATATCCTTTAAAGTTCAGCAACTAACAATCATCAGTTTTAAAGATACAGCCTGTAAATTTTACAGGCTTTTTTTATTTCTTATGTAATAGATTCTTAATACAGATTGTCTTTATAATAGAGGCAGACAGAGAGCTGCAGCATGTCAATACTTCATTTGAGGTACCTAGCGGATTCGAACCGAAGTATGGGCATAAGAAACAGACACGTGTAAATTTTTCAATAAGATCAGTTTTTAATTACGTTTTGTTTCTTAGGTCAGTAATTAAAAACAAAAAACCTCCGGAGCTCCGGAGGTTTGATTTTTTATAGTGTTTTGAATTGTTCCAGTGTTCTGATATCATTTTCGAAGAACATTCTGATGTCACTCATCTGGTAAAGAAGCATGGTAATTCTTTCAATACCCATTCCGAATGCATATCCTGAATATTTCTCAGAATCGATATTCACATTTTTCAGTACGGCAGGGTCTACCATTCCGCAACCCATGATTTCCAGCCATCCTGTTCCTTTCGTAATTCTGTAATCTGTTTCAGAGTTCAATCCCCAATACACATCAATTTCAGCACTTGGCTCTGTGAACGGGAAGAAAGAAGGTCTCATTCTGATTTTAGATTTTCCGAAAAGCTCAGTCGTAAAGAACTGAATCGTTTGCTTCAAATCTGCAAAGCTTACATTTTCGTCAATATATAATCCTTCAATCTGATGGAAAATACAGTGAGAACGTGAAGAGAGTGCTTCATTTCTGAACACTCTTCCCGGAGATAAAATTCTGATAGGCGGCTGGTTTTCTTCCATATAACGGGTCTGTACGGAAGAAGTATGCGTTCTTAAAAGAATATCAGGATTCTGTTCAATGAAGAATGTATCCTGCATATCTCTTGCCGGATGGTATTCCGGAAGGTTAAGCGCGGTAAAGTTATGCCAGTCATCTTCAATCTCTGGACCGTCTGCTACCGCAAAGCCAATAGATTTGAAGATTTCAATAATTCTGTTTTTTACCAGATTGATCGGATGTCTTGAACCCAATTCCAATGGAAAAGCGGGCCTTGTAAGATCTTCTTTTTCTATCACAACAGAAGATGCTGAAGCATTTTTCAAATCCTCCAGTTTTACAGCAACTGCCTGTTTTAAAGTGTTGATCTTTTGTCCGAATTCTTTCTTTTGGTCATTAGGAACTTCTTTAAATTTTTCAAAAAAATCATTAAGAACTCCTTTTTTACCGTTGTACTTGATTCGGAAGTTTTCGATATCTTCCTTAGAGGTAGCATTGAAGCCATTTACTTCGACCAGTAATTCTTCTATCTTTTCTATCATTGTTTTACCCTTTCAAAATGTTTTGCAAAAATACGATTTTAAGTTGAATAATAAGTCCGTCAAAAAAAAATCTGCCTCTTTTTCGGGAGGCAGACTTCAATCACTTATTTCACTTAAATAAAAAAATTATTTCTTTTCTAAAGCTTTAACGCTGATCTGAAGAGTTACCTCGTCTTTAATCACACCGTTTTCAGCCGGAGCCTGGAACTTCACTCCAAACTCTTCTCTCTTGATATCTTTCGGTTCAGTAGCTACACTTACTTCTCCATCTTTCACAGAAACATTAGCTTTAAACTGAACGGGTTTTGTAATTCCCTTAATGGTTAAATTACCATCCAAAAGAGTATTGTAATCACCTTCTGTAGCAGGAGTAACCTTTGTAATCTCATAAGAAGCTGTCGGGAATTTTTCAACTTCGAAGAAATCACCGCTCTTCAGGTGTCCATTTAATTTTCCTAAATCTTCAGGACTGTCTTTCAAGTCCACAGAAGTTAAAGAATTCATATCAGCAACGAATTTTCCGCTTTCCAGTTTTCCGTCTTTCACCGTCACATCTCCACTTTCAAACTTGATTGTTCCAAAATGGCTCGTATTTTCAGATTTAAATACTTTATATCCCTTCCATTCAACCTTACTGTTTAGCGTATCCAAAGTGAACTGGCTACCTTCTTTAGTAGTCGTCACCTCATTACTTTCACTGGTAAGTGGTTTGTCTTTTTTACAAGAAACCATTACAGCAGCAATAAATAATGCAGGAATAGCTAACGAAAACAGTTTTTTTCTCATTTTTGATTTATTTTTATTAGTTCCGCTAATATAATAAAAAAAATTATGTTTTCATAAAAACCTTACATTTGTAATATGCTATTAGAAATAAACAATTTATTTTTCTCTCACAACAAAGAAAATCCCCTGTTTCAGAACCTTAACCTAAGGTTTGAAGAAAACAGAATTATAGCTCTTGCCGGTGAAAGCGGATGTGGAAAATCCACTCTTCTTAACCTGATTTATGGTCTTTTGGATTGGGAAAGCGGAGAGATTATTTTTAACGGAACAAAGCTTTTGGGACCGAAAGGAAATCTTGTTCCGGGAGAACCTGAAATGAAATTCGTAGCACAGAATTTTGATCTTATGCCTTACGCTACAGTAGCTGAAAACGTAGGAAAATTTATTTCTAATATCAATTTAAAACAAAAAAAAGAAACCGTAACAGAGCTTCTTGAAGTGGTAGGGCTTCAGGAATTTGCGAACGTACTTCCAAAATACCTAAGCGGTGGACAACAGCAAAGAGTAGCTATTGCCAGAGCTTTATCTGTACTTCCCAAGCTTCTTATTTTAGATGAACCCTTCAGTAATCTGGATTTTCCGAGAAAAATTGAACTTAGGGAAAGGCTTTTCAGATATGTAAAACAACATGGCGTTTCTCTGATTATTTCCACTCATGAACTTCAGGATATTATGCCATGGCTGGATCAGATTGTTATTCTGCAGGACGGAAGACTTATTCAAAATGACAGTCCGGAAGAAACCTACAGAAATCCCTACAACTCTTATGTTGCTAAATTATTTGGAGAAGTAAATATTTTCAGTGAGGCTGAAGCGGAAGACTTTCACCTTAAAAAGTTCTCTTATTATCCAAAAGAAATCAACATCTCAGAAACCGGTATTGAAACCGAAGTTCTTGAAAGCAGATTTGCAGGAAATTATTATTGGAATAAATTAAGAGCAAAAGGTAAGGAACTTGTTGTGTATACGGATGAGAAAATTTCAGGAACCATAAATATTTCTTTTATTTAATCGAAAAGACTTAGCAGCAAAAGTGAAACAAACCATCCGATTAGCTGTTTTACCATTCAATATTCGTTGCATAACTTATACATTTACTTATACTTATCAATAAAAAAAACACAAACATAAGAATCTGTATATGAAACTTTTTCTTACATTTGTATTTCTAAAGTATAAGGAAATTTTTGGTTAATTCTCTTTCTGCCTTCCAGACGGACATTAGCAATCTTGCAATTAAGTCTTTCGAAAGATTACACTGTCCAATTTTTTCCTTTTCTTATTTTTAGGCATAAAAAAACGAAGTTTTCTTACGCTTTCTTTACAAATTCTGACTTAAGGGCCATTGCTCCGAAACCATCAATTTTACAGTCAATATTGTGATCACTTCCCGGTCTCAGACGGATATTTTTCACTTTTGTTCCTGCTTTTACCGGTTTTGGTGCTCCTTTTACGGGAAGGTCCTTTACTACCACTACAGAATCGCCATCCTGAAGTTCATTTCCGTTGGAGTCCAGAATTTTCCCTTCATTGGCAGCTTCAGCAGCTACTTCTGCCGGATCCCATTCATAGAAACATTGGGAACATACCATCATATTATCGCTCGGATAGGTAAACTCGGAGCTGCATTTTGGACAAAGTACTGTATCACTCATATTCTTATTTTTTGCAAAGGTAGAAATTTTTAGAGGTTGAAGTCAAGAGATAAAGCTCAGTATAGTAGATAATAAGCACATGTTACTATAACACAACATAGTGAATTAACATAAATTAAATAAACTTGCCACAAAGAAAATAAAGTATAGTAATGAACAGTGTATATTTTGCCAGCAAATATTTTTCATTAAGCAAAAACATAGGTTTATTTGTTCTAAAGGAAAAGACTATTGTCAACAAATAAAAAATATCAATATTCTGAAAATCTTTACAAATTCAGCATTAAAATGTATTTCTACCACTTAAAAAATCAATAAACAGATTGACCATTCACTACTGAATCTCAGATTGTCAATAGCCAATTTTGCTTTGCAAAGTGAATGGTGAATGCGCAACCTTCCATTAGACAACTGATCTGTGCAATATATAATTACTCACAACCTCTCAACCGGAAACCCAAACCCCAAAATTCACAAGCGAAGCGGATTCACCATTCACCATTCACCATTCACAATCCCACTTCATCTCTTCTATTCTCAAACTCTCCCACCCAAATCTTCAACTCTCAATTAAAAGTCGTATTTTTGCAGATTCAAACAGCGAAGCAAATTTATGGAACTTATTCACAGAAACTTGGCAATCGGAATTCACGATGCCTTACAGGAGACATTTTTTGAGAAAAACAAATATGCCGATAAAGTTATTGAAAGACTTTTGAAAGCAAACAGAAAATGGGGAAGCCAGGACAGAGCCGTTGTTTCTGAAATTTTTTACAATATTATCCGTTGGAAAAAACGCCTTGAATACTATATGGGTGAAGGCGTGAAACCCAACAATATCTACAAACTGATCATTGCGTATTTACTTTGGAGTAAAACCAATTATAAAAAATTCGAAGAATTTGACGGAATCAAAATCGCCGATATTCTTACCAAACTTAAAAAGAATACTGTTCCTACAAAAGCAATAGAACACTCTATTCCTGAATGGCTGGCTGAAACTCTTGAAAAAGAAATAGGTGCTAATTGGGAAAAAGAAATGGCTGCTTTGAATGAGCAGGCTCCCACGGTTTTAAGAGCAAACTCTTTAAGAACAACTCCTAAAGAACTTATTTCCGACCTTTCAGATGAAGGTGTTGTTTCTTATCCTATTAAAAATTATCCTGATGCTGTTCAGCTGGAAGAAAAGAAAAACGTTTTCCTTACCACAGCTTTCAAAGAAGGATTATTTGAGGTTCAGGATGCTTCTTCTCAGAAAATCGGGTATTTCCTTGATGTAAAAGAAGGACAAAGAGTGGTAGATGCGTGTGCAGGTGCAGGAGGAAAGACATTGCACTTAGCAGCATTAATGAAAAACAAAGGGCAGATTGTAGCATTAGACATCTTCGAATGGAAACTTGCCGAATTAAAGCGTCGTGCAAAGAGAGCCGGAGCACACAATATTGAAACCCGTATGATCTCTGACAACAAAGTAATCAAACGTCTTCATGAAAAAGCAGACAGATTACTGATTGATGCACCATGTTCAGGTCTTGGAGTTTTGAAAAGAAACCCGGACAGTAAGTGGAAAATTGACCAGGACTTCATTGACAGAATTAAAAAGGAACAACAACAAATCCTTCAGGACTATTCTAAAATGCTTAAAAAAGGAGGAAAAATGGTATACGCTACCTGTTCTATCCTTCCATCTGAAAACAACCTTCAGGTAGATGAGTTCATCAAAAACAATCCTGGATTCAAGATGATTAAAGATGAAAAAGTAATGCCTAGCGAAGGCTATGACGGATTCTATATGGCTTTGATTGAGAGAGTTTCTTAATCCAAACCCAACAAACAATACATTAAACTACTCTATTTTCCGGAGTAGTTTTTTTGTTTCAAAACCTTCCGGAAAAAATTGTAACAATTTTTGTAACATTTCAACTACATTGTCTACTAACTGTATAGATTAAAACCGGTTTGATGCTGTAGAAAGTTTAGAATACCTTTGCAGCAAACTCACTTATTTATGCATACAAGAATCGTTTTCAATTTTCTGGCTGTTTTCGCGTACTGTCTGTTTTCTGCACAGACCTATGAAATTCAGTACACCAGTTCTTATAACGGAAAGGTATCAACGGATCAACCTTCTACGATCGTTTGGGTCAATGAGAAGGAAAATTTCATTGTCAACAGTACCATCAAAGAACAAAAAAGCAGTTATCCCTATGAGATCACTAAGGTAGAAAAGCCGTCTAACACTATTGTTTCTTATGCATTTTTAAAACCGGGATCCATTATTTCATCATCAGATACAGAGTCTGTTGGAAAACAGAATTTTGAACTCACCAATGAAACAAAAAAGATTTTAGGATACAACTGTAAAAAAGCGGTTACAAAGGTCAATTCAAATACTATTGAAGTCTGGTACACCAATGATATAAAGTTGAAAGGCGGTCCTTCTGCTTTAGGACAAAATTTAGGATTAGTTCTGGAAGTGGAAAGAAATAAAAATTCTTTAACGACAGCCAGTTCAATCAAAAAAATTAAAAATACCGGGATTGAAAACATTGTAAAAGGAAACATACAGACAACCGATCAGCTGGGATACAAAGACTTACTTTGGAAAAGCAGATTTACCACACTGAATGTTTTTGAAAATGAAACCATCAATTTCTCTGATGCCTCAAAATCTGATGACAAAATAAAAAGATACGCCAACGGAACCATCATTCTGAAAAAAATAAAATTCCCTGCCATCACAGAAGGAGAAAATATTTTTGTTGAATTGAAACAACAATCCAACGGAGATGCCTATGACAGAACTGGAACAGTATTTTTCATTCCACAGGATAAAGAAAAATCTTTTTTTGACGGCCTGGAAAAGGGAGCAAAAACACTTCCTCTCTATGAAAACGGAAATGGAAAGCAATATTATGGAATAACCGCTACCGACAACTATAGCCCTGCCATGGAAATGATGAGATTCTTTACCGCATTTGGTATCCAGAAATTCAATCATATTCAGCTTAAAGGAAAAGACTGGCAGACCATCAGCCCTTACCGACAGGATATCACAGAATTGAAACCTTCTTTATCAGGAAAAGAACTTTGGGTAGGTACATTTATTGGTAACTATGATAAAGGAGGACATAAAGTAAGCCTTGATATTACCATTCACAAAAGTGACCAGACCGTAAATAAAAACAATATCGCTATTCCTTTATTCAATACGTTAAATATTATGGAAATGGCAGGACAGGACTACTCTACCATGTTCAATCAGGATAAAGGTCTTCTTGTTACTTTCACTTTGGATAGAGATCTGAAAAATGCACAGCTAAGATATACCACAACAGGACACGGCGGTTGGGAAAATGGTGATGAATTTGTTCCTAAAGCGAATTCTATATTTGTGGACGGGAATGCTGTATTTTCATTTGTACCGTGGAGAACAGACTGTGGTTCCTACCGTTTATACAATCCTGCGTCCGGAAATTTCCAGGACGGGCTTTCATCGTCAGACCTCAGCAGATCAAACTGGTGTCCGGGAACGGTTACCAATCCAAACTTTATCCCTCTGGGAGATTTGAAAGCTGGTAAACACACAATACAGGTAAAAATTCCGCAGGGACCTACAGAAGGAACAAGTTTCAGCGCCTGGAATGTTTCGGGAGCGTTACTGGGAGTACAATAAAAACAAAACCTTCTTGCATGAGAATTGCAAGAAGGTAAAAACACAAATGATGAAA
>CBFQYI010000184.1:0-8517 GCA_965720825.1 uncultured Chryseobacterium sp.
CGGAATCCTTTATAAAATACGATATAGACCTGAGTTCCAGAAAAATACTGGAAGGGCTGAAAATATACGGGAACGCCATAAAGTGTAAATACATCCATGAGTTTCAGAATATTTTCTCAAGCTTATTCGGAAAGGAAACTGTTTTACATTATGGTTATTTGAAAACAGAATCGTAGTTAAATAGTTCTTAGTTGAGGAAGACCACAATTTACGGCCTAAATTGTGGTTTTCTTATGTATAATCGTTTCATCTCAATCCTGGTAATCTAATATTTCTGTAAATTTGTATCTGTACGCTATACCTACAAAATCTAACGATGAATACAGATATAATACTCTCACAACTCATAGAACACTTTAAGGAAATCGTTTTTTTAGAAGATAAAGATATAGACTGTATTACTTCCAGATTAGAAATCATACAACTTAAAAAGAAAGATTATCTGCTTCGCGAAGGACAGGTTTCCAGGCATATGCGTTTCATTGCACAGGGAAGTCTGTATGCTTATCATATTGATGAAAAAGGAAAAGAAAATACCACTCAGCTAGGCATTGAAAACTGGTGGGTGAATGATCTTTACAGCTATCTGAGTGAGCTGCCTTCCAGAATGTTTATTCAGGCCAATGAAGATACCACCATCATCCAGATCAGTAAAAATAATCTGGAATCATTGTACAAAGAAGTTCCGGCTGTCTCAGAATTCTGGCGTCTGAAAATGCAGTCTGCCTATGTAACTTTACAGGAAAGGACTTTTGAACATTCACGCGTTGATGCTTATACAAAATACCGCACATTTGTTACTACCTATCGAAATATCGAACAGCGTTTCCCTCAATACATGATCGCTTCCTACCTTGGAATAACGGTAGAATACCTCAGCTATCTGAGAAAAAAACACCTGTCTGATGTTTCTTAAGATTTCTTAAGTTTATTCCATTCCGGCCTGAATAATTTTGCTCACAGAAATTTAATGAGTGAAATATGAAGGCAAAAATCATCGCTATAACAGCTCTTACATCAGCTTCCCTGAACCTGAAAGCACAGAAACTTTCCTATACCCCGGATCTTGTTTTAGGACATCGTTCCTATACTTATATGCACAATATCAATTATCAGCTGAATGAACGGTTGAAATTGAACAATCTTACCCTATTTGATACGGAATATACCAAGGACAAAGAAAACATATTCTTCATCAGAAATACTCTCTCCTATAATCTTACCAAAAGACTGAGTGCCAATGCTGCATTTGGAATGAAAAATCCCGGAGCATTTTTCAGTGCTTATGTGCAATATAAAATTATTCAGCCATCTTATTCTCTTTCCTACTCTATAGGAACTACGTATCAGAAAGGATTTTCCCTCGAACAATCTATATCATTTGAGTACACCCCTTATCTGACAGAAAATTTCAAAGGATATTTCAGTGTACTCGCTATCGGGAATATTGATGACAGCGGATATCCCAGAGGGCTGCAGTTTGTCAGACTGGGAGTAAAACAGGATAAAATCATGTACGGACTGGCTTCCAATTTCGACCAGTTTAACAACGGAAAAAAGACCCTGGAAAATATCGGCGCATTTGTAAAATATAACTTTTAAATAATGATAAGAAATGAAAAAGAACATTGATTTAGGAATGCTGATTATAAGAATAGCAATCGGATTTCCAATGTCTGTTTATGGAATCAGTAAGTTGATTCACGGAATTGGGTTTATTGAAGATATGATGACCATGCATGGACTGCCATCATTCTTTGCATACGGTGTGTTTGTGGGAGAAATTATAGCTCCTGTACTGCTGATCTTAGGATTCCGGGCCCGTCTGGCAGGGTTGATCTTTGCCGCCAATTGCTTCACAGCTACTATTCTGGCACAAACAGCCAATATTTTTAAACTTAATGAATTCGGAGGCTGGGCTTTGGAACTTCTTGTAATTTATATGCTTGTAAGTCTAAGTTTCTTCTTTACCGGAGCAGGAAAATATGCAGTTTCAACCCAAAATAAATGGGATTAAAAAACTCAGAAACTTTCTATTCACTATTGATAAATCAGAGTCTCAGGATTCTGGTTTATTTTTTTATTGAATTAAAATAATTTCTTTAATCCCTATATTCGTTTTTTATTTTTACATTAAACTGAATTATTCTGATATAATTTTTTTGAGAATGTCCTCGTTATAAAAAGTCGGTCGTCATGTATATGGATCAAAAAATAGTAACATCAGAATTTGATACCACTTTTTCATGAACCATGGCCAATCCGAATGAAATAACCCCGCATTTATTCAGAACTGAGTACAGCAAAATAGTTGCGGTACTTTGCAAAACCTTTGATATAAAACATATCGAAATTGCAGAAGATATTGCCAGCGAAACTTTTCTGAAAGCTTCTGAGCATTGGGCGATCAATGGACTTCCGGATAATCCTGAAGCCTGGCTCTACACCGTAGCAAAGAATAAAACGAAAGATTATTTCAAGCATCTTTCTGTTATTGAAAAAAACAAACAGCAAGGAGTAAAAACAGCTGACAATGAATATCAAACAATAGATTTTGAGACCAAAAACATCTCTGACAGTCAGTTGGAAATGATTTTTACGATCTGTAACCCAATCAATTCCCAGGAAACCCAAATATCTCTGGCATTGCAGATTCTCTGTGGTTTCAGCGTAGAAGAAATTGCCAATGCTTTTCTCTCCAAAACAGAAACCATAAAAAAACGGTTACAACGGGGACGACAAGCTCTCAGAACACATCATTTTACCATAGATTCTCTGAGCGAAAAGGATATTCATCAACGTTTGGAAACTGTACTGACTACTTTATATTTGCTGTTTAATGAAGGGTATTTTTCCAGAACGAATGATCTTTTGATCCGGAAAGACCTTTGTCTGGAAGCGATAAGACTTACCCTGATTCTTACTGACCATCCATTTACCAACATTTCTAAAACCAATGCTTTGCTCGCTTTGATGTGCTTTCAGAGTTCAAGGCTGGAAGCTAGAATGAATGGTGAAGGAGAAGCTATTCTTTTTGATGAACAGGACGAAGCGTTATGGGATCAGGCTTTGATTGAAAAAGGTAACTATTATCTGATAGAAGCCTGCCAAACTCACAGCAATGAAGTTTCAAAATATCATCTGGAAGCAGGAATTGCCTACTGGCATACTTCATCATCGGCCAAAGATAAATGGCAGCACATTTTAACCCTTTACAATCAGCTTATTATTATTGAATATTCTCCTGTTACTGCTTTAAACAGAGCTTTTGCTTTTTCTAAAGTCTATGGAAATGAGAAAGCACTCGCTGAAGCAGAAGAACTCAACCTCATCAGCAACGGGTATTATCATGGCTTACTCGGATATTTATATTCCGAACTTCATATTGATAAGGCGATTCATCATTATGAAGAAGCGATTCGTCTTACCCAATCAAAACCGGAAAAACAGACTTTGCAGAAACATATTCATCTTTTACAACAACAAAAATAGAATGTAAATAAAAAGCCTTCCAATCAATAACCGGAAGGCTTTTTTTAATTATTGATCATCTGCCGTATTGAGAAAAAAATCCTCTTTTCCTATAAGGTAGGTGTTAATCAATGCATGTCTGTTGATCTCGATACAATCACCATTGGTAATTTTATATTTCTTCTGCAAAGGTTTTTGATTAAAATAAACCGCATCTGAATCAAGCAGGAAGTTCAATTTAGATGATGAAAGGCATAAACAGGTTCTGAGTACAGTTGAGACTCTCATATTAAAATTAAAAAGAGACTTTATTTGAAACGAAACTATCTCACTCTCCATATGGATAAGATCTTCTATCGGAAGGTTGGGATACAGAATTTCATATTCTACACTTTCCCAGTCGACCTCTACATTATTTTTTCTTATTATTTCCTGTGAAAAGGCATATTGCCAGGCAATTTCCGTATTGTTTTCTGAAAATTTATTGAAAATTTCTTTACTGATGGACTCTGTTCTGATTCTTGAAAAAACCGCCATGTTATAGGTGTTATTACATTGTATACATCGGTAAATAAGCCATATATCAATATTCTTTTTCTGAGCATTCAGTCTGAATTTATTGCTGCATTGAAATCTGTCGCTGCTACATTGATTGCATTTCTTTTTGAGTAAGGGAGTATTTTTCGCTTTTACCTCCCAGATATGTTGGGTATTCATTACTTATAATCGTGCTTACTATTCTTTGTTGGATTTTTTCCATACTATTCACGCATTACAAAGGTTAGATACATCCGGATTATAGCTCAAAGATTATTTCTTAAGCTATATCTTGTTGCCTATTTCAGTTTTGCCCCATATTGTCAAAGCCAAAATAAACGAGATAAAGTCACCATTTGCAGGTAATACGATAAATAATATGATGAAATAAAAACCTGTTCGGGCAGAATTACCCAAACGAAAGAACGATCAGCCTGTGGTTACGGAGACTGATACTAAGCGAAAATAAGTTTAAGAGTGGTTCTCAAAACGAGTTATTTACTTGGTTATGATAAAAGTAGTCAATTTTATTGAATAACAGGGCGTTTTCAAAGGTAAATTCAAAAAATAAAAATTTACAGCTTTTAAAATGGACCATACAACAAAGAAAAAATAAACTATACAACAAACCTCTACTTTCCGTTTCTGCCGAACTTTGTGGTATTAAAATCATCAAAATGAAACAGATTAATAAAATTTACATCAATGGCGAATTTGTTACGCCAAAAGGAACAGAAACTTTTGATCTTATCAATCCGGTTACCAATCAAAAAACAGGAGAAGTAATTCTGGGAAATGAAGAAGATACCCGAATGGCTATTGCAGTAGCTAAAAAAGCTTTTAAAACATTTTCAAAAACAACAAAAGAAGAGAGAATAAGTTTTCTTAAAAAACTGCATGCAGCGGTAAGCAAAAGAGAAGATGAATTGGTTTCTGCTATGGTGAATGAATATGGCGGAACATTACAATTCTGCAGAATGAGTATTCAAAATGCAATCTCTGCCTTTACAGCCACCATCAATACCTTAGAATCTTATGATTTCGAAAGAACAGTGGGACATTCTAAAGTACGTTTTGAATCTTTAGGTGTAGTTGGAATTATCACCCCTTGGAATGCCAGCAACAGCTTTATCTGTAATAAACTGGCTACAGCCATTGCTGCCGGATGTACAGCCGTCATCAAACCCAGCGAAATGAGTGCTGTACAAACCCAACTCCTTACTGAATGTTTTCATGAAGCGGGCTTACCTGAAGGAGTTTTCAATATCGTCAACGGGTTAGGAAATGTAGTGGGAAATGAAATTACACAGCATCCTGATGTTGCTAAAATATCTTTTACCGGATCTACATTAACGGGAAAAGCGATTGCCAAAGGAGCGGTAGACACCATGAAAAGAGTAACCTTAGAACTTGGCGGAAAGTCCCCTAATATTATTCTTGAAGATGCCGATCTTGAGAAAGCAATTCCTATGGCTGTTTTCGGGGCTTATATGAACAATGGACAAGCATGCATTGCTCCCACCCGACTTCTCGTTCCTCAAAACAGACTTGAGGAAGTAAATGAACTTGCTAAAAAAGCGGCAAAACAGGTAAAAGTAGGAAATCCTAATGAAGAAGACACTCTTGTAGGCCCAATGGTAAGTGCCAAACAGTTTGAAAGAGTACAAAGTTATATCCGTCTGGGACAGGAAGAAGGTGCTGTTCTCCTTGCAGGTGGTGAAGGTAAACCTGAAGGTCTTGAAAGTGGTAATTTCGTGAAAGCGACCATCTTTACCAATGTTCGTAATGATATGCGTATTGCGCAAGAGGAAATTTTCGGACCTGTACTGTCTATTATTCCTTATGCCAATGAAGAGGAAGCTATTGCTATTGCCAATGACACCACATATGGCCTGGCAGCTTATATCAGTTCTGCCAATCAGGAACATGCAGAACACGTAGCTGCACAGATTGATGCCGGAAGAATCTGTATTAATGGGTTTGCCCATGATCCTTATGCTCCTTTTGGTGGTTTCAAACAAAGCGGCATCGGGCGTGAGTTTGGTGTATTCGGATTAGAAGCCTATCTGGAACCCAAAGCAATTCTGGTTTAGTATAATATTCTTCACAGCAAAATATCCTCAGAATTGTTTTGCTGTGAAGATTCTATCATCCTAAAAAAGTTTTGTAAGTTTGAATAAGAATCTATCAAAAAAATACCTGCCTGAGCTATGAGCGAAAATAATATTCCTTTTCCCATCAATTACTCCTGTCATTTTTCGGAATTCAGGGAAGGAGAACAGTTTGCGCGGATTCACAGTCTGGGTCTTGTTCTTTCCGGAGAAATGGAACTGAATGACGGGATCACAAAAACGATATTTAAAGAAGGAGAACTCTATTCTGCAAGGAAAAACAGTTTATTGAAATTCGCAAAATATCCTCCTAAAAATGGAGAAATCAGAACCATATCCATCTATTTTGATGATGCTATGCTTCACGATTTCAGCCGCGAGTATGGATATCAGGCTGAAAAGAAAGACAATGTTCCTGCTTATATAAAACCGGAGCAAAAGGCATTACATTCATTTATGTATTCATTATTGCCTTATGAAGATCTTCCTGCCTCTGAAGAAATTCTTCGGCTTAAACAAAAAGAAGCTCTCCTCTTGCTGTTGAATTATGATCCGGGTCTTAAGGATATTTTATTTGATTTTTCCGAGCCATATAAAATAGATATTGAAACTTTTATGAATAAAAACTTTCATTTCAATGTCAATGTAGAGCGTTTTGCTTACTTAACCGGGAGAAGCCTGTCTTCGTTCAAAAGAGATTTTCAAAAAACATTTGGAATTCCACCGAGGCAGTGGCTGCAGCTTCGCAGATTAAAGGAAGCTCATTTTCTGCTTACTCAAAAAGGAAGATCCGTTTCTGATATTTATCTGGATCTTGGGTTTGAAAATCTATCCCATTTCTCGTTTGCTTTTAAAAAACAGTTCGGCTATCCGCCAAGCGCATTACAGGCAAAATAACTTAAATCTCCTCTAAAAAGAAATACCTAAAAGCAAGAATCACCAGAATAACGACCGCTATTGTAATGATTTTCACTTTCATATCATTCTTAAGATTTTCAGGAGCGTAACGCAGTGTTTTTTCATCAAGATAAAAATCTTTGTATACTTCAGGATTGATTTTCAGATCCGGGCGAAACACATGGACCCCTTTCAAAAAATGCCCGATAAGATCATAACGGTTTTTAAGAGGAATCACATCCAGATTGATCAGTTTCTTTTGAGGATTTCTGTTTTCATCTTTTTCATGAACATACAGATTCTTTCTGAAATCACCATATTTTCCGTTTGAAGCAGATTCTGAAAATATATCTTTTGTATAAGGATTATCACTCTTTACCAAATCATAATATTTGATTACTGATAACACTTTATCATTCCTGTTGAGAAACAGAATTCCCTGATGATTGATGAGCAGACTACTGATTTTCTCATCCTGATTTCTCATCATTTCATACGCCAACCAACCTGTCAGCGAGCCAGCGATAAGAAACAGCAATAAAAAGATCATATCAGAAGCCGTGTCAGTAGAAGAATCTGAAAGCGCATCAATAAAGAACCCCAACAAAATCACAGCAACGGAGGCAAAAAGAATGACAATACTCCATCTCAGCCTGGCGATGTATTTAGGATTATAAGTTTCCGATCTCATTTCAGGAAATGCTTCTTTCATGGTTTTATTGTATAGTTTATTAGTTTGATCAGCTTTTAACATCTATTTAAAATA
Organism: uncultured Chryseobacterium sp.; assembly: GCA_965720825.1. Taxonomy (GTDB): domain Bacteria; phylum Bacteroidota; class Bacteroidia; order Flavobacteriales; family Weeksellaceae; genus Chryseobacterium. Next base: position 7,783 of record CBFQYI010000184.1, read on the forward strand.
ATCATATGTCAAAATTTGCCGAGCTGCAAAAATAGAATATAAAAAACGAATAGAATATTATATTTTTTCTATTTTTTAGGCCTTTAAAAATAACAGATCGTGTCATGAAAATCATAACACGATCTGAATTATTGAATCTAATTATTTTAAAAGTTTTCTAAAGTGCATATTCTACAGAAGCTTCTTTAGCAGCCGCAACCATTGCGATTAAAGCTTTTTCAGTTTCTTCCCAATGTCTGGTCTTCAATCCGCAATCAGGGTTTACCCAAAGTTGGTTGGCAGGAATGACATTCTGAGCCTTTCTCAGCAGTTCAGTCATTTCTTCTTTTGACGGAACTCTTGGTGAGTGAATGTCGTATACTCCCGGACCAATTTCATTGGGATATTTGAAATCTGCAAAAGCATTCAGCAGTTCCATCTGAGAACGGGAACATTCTATGGTAATGACATCTGCATCCATATCGGCAATATTTTCAATAATATCATTGAACTCTGAATAACACATGTGAGTGTGGATTTGGGTAGCATCTTCTACTCCACTTGATGAAATTCTGAACGCTTCCACAGCCCATTTCAGATAATTCTGCCAGTCGGTTTTTCTTAATGGAAGCCCTTCTCTGATCGCAGGTTCATCAATCTGAATAATCCTGATCCCTGCTTTTTCCAGATCCACCACTTCATCACGGATGGCCAAAGCAATCTGCTTACACGTTTCTGAACGAGGCTGATCATCAC
>CBFQYI010000185.1:0-8498 GCA_965720825.1 uncultured Chryseobacterium sp.
TCTACTTTGTAGACGTAAACGATACCTTGTTGCTCATAAGTTGCACTTTCAGGTACAACAAGAACATTATCATAATGCTGTGGGAATCTGATGGTTCCACTATTACCGTTACTTAATAATTTCTGAGCATTCGAAAATGCCACTCTGAACTGGATCGTTCCGGTTGTAGGATCAATCTGACCGGTAATGGCTTCAATTCTCCCTTTTTCAGGATAAAGACTTCCATTGGCCAACTGAAGTTCCACCATAGGTAAGTTTTTGATTTTCTCAGGCATAGATGCTCCCGGAGATTTTTCAAGGAAATCAAAATATTCCTTTTCATTCATCGCAAAGTAAGCATAGATCTCAGACGTATCAGAAATTGTTGTCAAAGCAGTCTGATCAGACGGTCCTACCAAACTTCCCACTTTTAAAGGAAGTCTACCGATTACCCCGGAAATAGGAGCACGAATGATAGAATATTCAATATTGGCTTCTACTCCTTTGTAATTCGCTTCAGCCTGTCTTTTGGCAGCATTGGCCTGTTGTAGCTGGGCCTGAGCCTGGGCCAACTGAGCCTGGGCAGTCTGTAGCTGTACGTTGCTGATGATATTTTTCTGAACCAGAGGCTTTAGTTTGTTTACTTCAACCTGAGCTGCATTTACAGAAGCCTGAGCCGCCGCAACACTGGATGCTGCAGCACCAATTCCTGCTTTGGAAGCAGCAGCATTTTCGTTCAGGATATTGGTTTCCAAACGGAACAAAGGCTGTCCTTTGGTAACATATTGTCCTTCATCTACCAATACCTGGGTAATATACCCTTGTATTTTTGCACGTACATCATTGTTTACTCTACCTTGAATGGTAGCCGGAAACGTCTGATAACCCACTATATTTTTTGACTCCACGGAAACAACCGGATATGGCTTGGCACCATCCTGTTTCGGAGCTTCTTTTTTGCAGGCTGTCAGTGAAAACGCTGCAATGGAAAGTATAACTAGCTTATTATTCATTTTATAGTTTATTAAGAGATTCCTGAATATTTTCTATGTTTTTATTTAAGAGTGCTTTGTAAACTTCTATTCTTTCGTTGTATCCATCGTCTTTACTTTTTTTAAAATTGTTTAAATCATCTAATAGTCTTAATTCGTCCTGCATTTTTTGGACAATTTTCTCGAATCGTATTTTCTTGTATTCATCATTGATGAAAAAATACCGTTTCCGCTCATCCATTTTGTTATGGTCTACGATAAGCTGGGCATTGAGCAGTAATGAAATACTGGTAGAAACAGAGCTTTTGCTCGCAGAGAGCACTTCAACAAACTCGTCAAAAGTAATTCCTACTTTCTCATAGTCGAAAAGAAGGTAGGAATAGATTTTTGATGCTAAAGGGGGTAAGCTAAACACGGTGCCATAGAATTTTACGGCATCCTGAAAAATTTTTTCATCAACTTCTATACTTTGGTGCATAATATAAAAATTTGAACAAAAATAAAAATTAGTTCAGAACCAAACGAACAAACCTGATAGAGTTTATAAATACAGGCCGTTTTAAAAATTCAATGAAAGTTGATTTAACTTTTTGATTAAATTATAATCTTCTCAAAAGCTTTTCTCATTCCATCTTTCAAAAGAACCTCTCCGCAATAAGAATAACCTCTTCCTTCAAGGATTTTCAGCATGGCAATATTATCATGGTTGGTATCTACTTTAATACTCTGAATTCCATGGGATTTGGTAAATTCTTCAATCTGATCAAAAAGTTTTTTTACCATACCCTGTCCTGCAAATTTTTCATCTACAGCCACTCTGTGAACCACAACAAATTCACCATCACTTAACCATGCTCCTTCAATGGTGCTGTAAGCAGGTTCATCATTAAGAATAAGTGCTGCATATACTGCAATCTCACCATCCACTGTCATAACATGGCCAAATCCTTTCGCAATATCACTTTCCACTGTCCCGAGATTAGGGTATCCGTTCTGCCATTGGGTACTTCCATCCTGTCTTCTTCTTTCGATGGATTGCTGAATGATTTCCCAAATAATGTTTCTGTCTTCAATTTCCGCTTGTCTTAGTTTAATCTCTGGATTCATGTTGTAAAATTTGATTAAAAGATTGAATGATTTAAGAAGTAAAAATCAGAATAGCTGCTGTTCGTTCAATCTTTGAAATATTCATCTTTTAATGGTTTATAATTAATTAAAAAACCGAAAATTAATTAAAATTAATTTTCGGTTCGAAGTAGTAAAATTTAAAATTATGAAATTGTTTATTGATTTTCACTTTGTTGAAGGTAAGCATCAATAATTTCAAATGCTTTTTTTTCTTCTTCCAGATCTACCATTACTTTCAGCGAAGTGGCTGTTGGCGTAGTGGTAAACGTAAGATAGTTATTTTCAACGGTATTTGCAATTTGCGCGTCATCCAATTTAGACTTAACCAACTGAATTTCTGAAGGGTTATCACTTACATAAACTGATACTCTCGTACTTCTTTCCATATTCTAATTGTTTGAGTATCTAAATATACGATGTTTTTTTTAAAATTACAAATGCCGGGTTTTAAATTTTATTAATATTGTTTTCAATTTTATCTAAAGCAAGCTGGATTTCTTCTTTAGTAACATTCAAATGAGGTCTGAAACGAAGAGACTGATCTCCACAAGGAAGAATGATTAATCCGTCATTGAAAAGCTCATTCATCAGGTGGTTTCTCTGCTCTGCAGTAGGAAGATCAACAGCACACATTAAACCTCTTCCTCTTGCATTGGATATTTTTTCAGGATATTTTTCAGCAAGGGACTTTAAGCTTTCCAGTAAGAAATCTCCAACTACTCTGGCGTTCTCAACAAGATTTTCTTTTTCGATCACTTCCATTACCAGCTGGAAACGAAGCATATCGATAAAGTTTCCTCCGAATGTAGAGTTTATTCTTGAACTTTCTCTGAAAACGTTGTTCGGAACCTGATCAAATTTTTCTCTATTAGCTAAAACCCCACAAACCTGAGCTTTTTTCCCGAAAGAAATAATATCCGGTTTTGCTGTGAAATGCTGGAATGCCCACATTTTTCCTGTAATAGCAATTCCTGTCTGAACTTCATCAAAAATAAGTAAGATTTCGTTATCATCGCAGATTCTTCTTAATCCTAATAAGAATTCGTCTCTGAAATGATTGTCACCTCCTTCAGCCTGAATAGGTTCAATGATGATACAAGCCACTTTATCAGGGTGCATCAAAATGGCCTCTTCAATCTGAAGTAAAGCAAGATTTTCGTTTTTGATGGTTTCTTCAAGGTTTTCCTCAGTAATCGGGAACTTTAATTTTGGATTTAAAATTCTCGGCCAGTTAAACATTGGGAAATATTGATACTTTCTTGGGTCAGAAGTATTGGTTAAGCTCAAAGTATAACCACTTCTTCCATGGAAAGCCTGTTTGAAGTGGATACAGATTCCAGCTTCAGTATCTAATCCTTTTTCAAAGTTTTTGCGGGTTTTCCAGTCGAAGCATGCTTTCATTGCATTTTCAACGCCCATCGTTCCGCCTTCGATAAAGAAAGCGTATTGTAATTCTTCAGGGATAACTACTCTTTCAAATACTTCAAGAAAATGAGCGTATTCTTCCGAGTAAACATCAGCCAAAGTAGGTTTGTTAACAGCCATTCTTCCTAACCATTCTGATCTTTCAACAAGATAAGGGTGATTGTATCCGATGGATGCTGATGCAAACATAGAGAACATATCCAGGTATTCTCTGTCTGTCAGTTTATCATAAAGCCATGATCCATGTGATTTTTCAATATCCATCACAAAATCGAAACCGTCTGCCAACACGTGTTTTCCTACTGTTTCTTTTACTTTATTTGCTTTTATATCTAATGTGTGTTCCATAATAAATTTGTAGTGTGATTTAATAAGTGAGTGATTAAATGATCCTAATAATGCAACATCTAACCATTCAGGTTATTAATTTTTTTTGTTTTTTTGAGTGCCTTAAGTAAAGCTTTTATAAATCAAATTTAATTCCTTGTGCTAAAGGAAGTTGCGCAGTATAATTTATAGTATTGGTTTGTCTTCTCATATAGTATTTCCAAGCGTCAGATCCTGACTCTCTTCCTCCTCCGGTTTCTTTTTCACCACCGAAAGCTCCACCAATTTCAGCACCGGAAGTTCCGATATTGACGTTGGCAATACCACAGTCTGAACCAGCATGAGAAAGGAACAATTCTGCCTCTCTTAAATTCTGAGTCATGATTGCAGAAGACAATCCCTGAGGAACATCATTCTGAATAGCGATCGCTTCTTCTAATGTTTTGTACTTGATCAAATATAGGATCGGTGCAAAAGTTTCGTGCTGAACAATCTCATAAGAATTTTTCACTTCCGCTACGCAAGGCTTCACATAACATCCGGATTCGTAATCTTTACCAGATAAAACTCCTCCTTCAACAACGAATTTCCCACCTTCTTTTTTACATTTTTTGATAGCTTCTTCGTATTGGTTTACAGCATCAGTATCAATAAGTGGTCCTACATGGTTTTTCTCATCCAATGGATTTCCGATTTTCAGCTGACCATATGCTTTTGCCAATCTCGTTTTCACTTCGTCATATACACTTTCGTGAATAATCAGTCTTCTTGTTGAAGTACATCTCTGACCGGCAGTTCCTACAGCTCCGAAAACAGCTCCGATGATCGACATGTCGATATCAGCTTCTTTGGTAATGATGATTGCATTGTTTCCTCCTAATTCAAGGATAGACTTCCCGAATCTTTCTGCCACTTTAGAAGAAACCATTCTTCCTACTCTTGTAGATCCCGTGAAAGAAACCAGTGCTACTCTTTTATCATCTACCAGTTTCTGCCCGATTTCGTGGTCTGATACCAATACACTTGAAACTCCTTCAGGAAGGTTATTTTCCTTCAAAACTTCCATCATGATATTCTGGCACGCAATAGCACAAAGCGGTGTTTTTTCAGATGGCTTCCAGATGGTAACGTTACCACAGATCCAAGCCAGCGCTGTATTCCATGACCATACGGCTACCGGAAAGTTGAATGCAGTGATAATCCCAACAACTCCCAGCGGATGGTACTGCTCATACATTCTGTGTCCTGGTCTTTCAGAGTGCATCGTATATCCCTGAAGCTGTCTTGAAAGCCCTACTGCAAAGTCACAGATATCAATCATTTCCTGAACTTCACCAAGACCTTCCTGTAATGATTTACCCATTTAATAAGAAACAAGTTTACCAAGGTCGTCTTTATATTCTCTTAATTTTTAGCCCAGCTGTCTTACCATCTCTCCTCTTTTGGGAGCCGGAATCAGCCTGAATTCCTGAAATGCCTTTTGAGCAGTTTCAATTACTTTGTCATAATCACTTTCTCCGGAAGTTTTTACTTTAGCGATCAACTTTCCATCTACAGGAGAAATGCTTTCTATCACCTTTCCTGACGCGAAATATTTTCCGCCCACTGAAGTCCCTTTGTTCTCTTCTTTGATACCAAGATTTCTAAGTGTTTTTTCAATTCCGAAATCCTTTACTTTTTTTGACATAAAATCTTACTTTTCGTTCTCTCTAAAGATAAAAATATTATGTGAACCTCAAAACTTTAATTTTTAATACGCTTTTTATTTGGACTAATTATAAACATGCTTATCTTTGCAGGGTAATCTTTTTGATAATCACCAATGGAAAATTCACAAGAAAACAACTCAAAGCTTAAAAAGTGGTTCAAGCGTGTGGGATGGGCAGGATTAGCTTTCTTTACTATAAAAGGCTTGATTTGGCTCGTCATATTCTATGTGGGAGCAGATAGTCTTCAGAGTTGCATAAAATAAAAAAGCAGAGAAATTTTCTCTGCTTTCTTTTTGATGTAAGGGTAACCCGATTGTTATTTCTTTATTGAAAAGCTAAAAAACAAGGTCTTTTTTATATTTTCTGTAATTTAAAAAAGGAAAAAAATAATTGATTTCTGTAATTTTAATCCCGAAAAAGATTATTTCCCTTCTTCCATTTGTCTTTTTAAACTACTCTTTCTTCTTTCTCCCTGCGTTCACCAGGCTCTGATGCAACAGGTATTCTATCTGTCCGTTCACACTTCTGAATTCATCATTGGCCCACTTCTCAAGGAGTTTATAAGTAGACTCGTCTATCCTTATCACAAAGGATTTTTTTCCTTTGCTTTCTGAAGAGTTCTGAGCTTTTTCTGATTTCATTTTCTAAATTCGCTTACATTATTTCTGACTATTTTAGTGTAAAAGCTATCTGCACTAAAATCTAATTATTAATTGTTCACTTTTAATTATAAAGTGTTCCCGCATTTAATATAGGGGTTGCTGCTTTTTCTCCACAAAGAACCACCATTAAATTGCTTACCATTGCCGCTTTTCTTTCATCATCAAGATCTACGATATTTTCTTCAGAAAGTTTTTTCAAGGCAAGGTCTACCATTCCTACAGCGCCTTCCACAATCTTGGTTCTTGCAGCAACAATAGCTGTTGCCTGCTGTCTCTGAAGCATCGCGCCTGCAATTTCTGAAGCATAGGCCAGGTGTGAAATTCTTGCCTCCTGAATCACAATTCCAGCCTTTGAAAGACGGTCTGTAAGTTCCTGCTCCAAAATAGAATTGATTTTATCTCCTCCTTCTCTCAATGTAATCGGAGCGTGATCATCTTCTAAATTATCATAAGGAAAGCTCATCGCCAAATGTCGTACAGCCGCTTCACTCTGCATTTTTACAAAGTCTGAATAACGCTCCACATCAAAGGCAGCTTTATAAGTGTCTCCTACTTTCCATACGATCACCACTGCAATTTCAATCGGGTTACCCATTTTATCATTTACCTTCAAAGTCTGACCTTGCAGGTTTTCGGAACGTAAAGATATTTTTTGTGATGAATATAAAGGATTGATAAAGAATAATCCGTTCTCTTTTACACTTCCCACATATTTTCCAAAGAAGTTTAATACTCTTGAATGGTTAGGTTGAATAATCATTAACCCTTTTAAGAAAAAGCACGAAAGAAGAAAGCAAAGCATAGAGATTACCACATAGGCTATACTTTGATCTACTCCACTCACAAAGAAGTATACTGCTGCAACAAACAAGGCCAGGCAAATGACCAATGTAAGATAACCCGACATGGGTTTTAATGTTTTTTCCATAATTGAATTTTAATTTGATATTATTTTGATATCATAAAGATAGTGATGAATTTTGAATTATGAATGATAAATTTTGATTTTTTTGAGGGGTGGGGTGCGGGGATTCGGGATTCGGGTTTCGAGTTGCGGAATTGGGGATTGGGGCATTCGGGTGCTTTAGCTAACGCAGGGTTCGCAAAGCCACTTCGTTTAGCTAAGATCACTATTACTTTGCTGAGTGAAACGCCCTTGCGAACGATATTTTATCATCCCAAAATCATTGCGAACCTTAGCGTAAAAAAAGCACAAGTTCTTTACATTTTACAAAACTTCCAGCTTAACTGAAACCTTTTCTTCTCTTGCTGAGTGAAACGCCTTTGCGAACGATAACTCATCATAATATACATCATTGCGAACCTTAGCGTTAAAACAACTCATCCCAAATCCAGCAACAATAGAAATAAAAAAATCCCGGAAAGTGAATTCCGGGATTTTAATGTATGTATTCAAAAGTCTATTTCTTCGTTAAAGTTTTAAACTTGATATAAGAGAAAGCTGATAAAAGAATCATTGTTCCTATTCCGATGTATACCCAAGCTGGTACTGGTACCGGATCTCCTGCGGCATATGAGTGAAGCCCGCTCAGGTAGTAATTTACTCCAAAATAAGTCATTACCATTGAGCAGAATGCAAACATTGTTGCTACGTGGAATGCCCATCTGCTTCTCAATCCAGGTACTAATCTCATGTGCAGTACAAATGCATATACCATGATAGAGATGAAAGCCCATGTTTCTTTCGGGTCCCAGCTCCAATATCTTCCCCATGATTCGTTGGCCCAGATTCCTCCTAAGAAGTTTCCTACTGTTAAAGCAAACAATCCGATGGTTAATGACATTTCGGAAACAATTACCAATTCCTTCAATGTCGTATCGTGGTGAATTTTATATGTTTCTTTATTGGATATAATATAGAATACTAATGAAATTACTGCAATAATCATAGAGAGTGCGAAGAATCCGTAACTTGAGGTAATAATGGCTACGTGAACAATCAGCCAGTAAGACTTCAATACCGGAACAAGCGGCGTAATCTGCGGATCAAGAGCAGAACCTCCGTGCGCAAATCCCATCATAATAACTGCCACCATAAATCCGGCTGCAGGAATTAATGCATTGGCATTTCTATACAGAACTAAACCAGCCGTAATACCTACCCAGGAGATAAAGATAATCGCTTCGTATCCGTTACTCCAAGGTGCGTGTCCTGAGATATACCATCTTGCAACAAGTCCTAGGAAATGCAATAGATATCCAACTAAACCAACCGCAATAATTACTTTAATTACTTTGTTTAATAATTTATTTGA
>CBFQYI010000186.1:0-8483 GCA_965720825.1 uncultured Chryseobacterium sp.
TTTCTTACAACTTTAGAGACATTGTCTCCTACATAAGTATAACCTGTTTTTGAATAATCTGTAAAATTAAGTGGGGCTCCTGGTACATCTGGTCCGTTTCTCATAATGATTGAATCCAGTTTTCCTGTAGCAGTACTGTATTTAACCTGATAAGCAGTTTTCTCTTTTTTCAGTAATGTCTGTGGTCCTACAGGCCCTCCAGGTATTACAGGCGGAGTTCTTCTGAAGGTTGAACGGTTTTCAGAAATAAGCTGCAGTTTGTTATTGTTTGCATAAGTGAACAATTGAGTGTACGATACACTGTCTTTATCCAGTTTTCCGTTTCCGTCTAGATCAAGGAAACCATTGAAATTAATCTGGCTGATTTTATCACCACTGTACATAATATCAGTGATAGAAGCACTGTCTGTAATTACTTTAGTCACAAGAAGTCCGCTGTACTGATATTCTGCGATCGTATCTTTATCTGTAATTTCTCTGTATAATGCTCTGGGGCCGCTTAAGCCTCCTGTATTGTTAAGATCCAATAATGGATTTCCATCCTCATCCAGCATATCCTTGCAGGAATGTATTGAGGAAAAACCTGCGATTAGTAAAATAAAATAGAAAATTTGCTTCATTTCCTTGTAATTGATTATTTTTTTGACAAATATAATTTTTTTTTGCCTAAAAATTAGATTATTATTTATATTCTGGTAAGATTAATAACTCTATTTCTTCTATAAGTTTTTATAGGTAAAAGTTACATTTTGATTTTTTTCAACAACCACATACCCCTGATTATCATAAGAATAACTTTGAGAGGTATTAACAGGAGTAGCTGGTGATGGCAATTCTATAAACATAGAAGTAGGATTGTTCGGAGATATTTTATAGAATTGGGCAGGGTCGATCAGACTTCGCGTGATGAAATACACGGATGGCAGTGTAGAATACGGGCTTTTCTGAGCATCATAGTTCTGAAAACTAAATTTGCTTATTACTGCTGTACTCATATTCGGGTTTCCGTTGATATCCAACAGACCTTTGGAGCGAACGACCTGAATCACGTTTTCTCCATTATACACAAAAGAATAATCAATGAATTTGTTATAGGCACTGATGCCTGCTTCTTTTCTCTTCTCAAGAATTTTAGTAAGTCTGCTGTTAACCGGATCATAGGTAAATGTATAGTCGCTTAAAACAGAAGCAGATGGAGTTGCCCCCGTAGCGGTAGAAGTAGCGTTATAGATCTTTTTACCTGTAGCATCAGGAACAATATTAAATTCATAAGTAAGGCTGGATGCCGCTGAACTTACATATTTAATTTTAGTGATATTTTTATCGGTATACGTTACGGTTCCTGTATAATAAGCAGTTCCGGCAAAAGATTCATCTTTAGAGACAGCAGTCTGCAGATCTCCGGTTACAGCCGTTGTAGTATAATCTTCCTGAGAAACATTATTCGAATTTACCTTCGTTAAAATCTTTTTAGGAGGAGTTCCGTCATCCGGATTCGGGATTGATTCTGTGGGATCTGAGGTAGTATTACATGCTGTCAGCAGCCCAAGAAAAGCAATACCGGCAAATATTTTAAAAAAATAGTTTTTTACCATATAGAATTTTTTTAGCTTGTCCAAATATAATTCAATTTTCGATAATACACTTTACTTTATCTGAACAAATTCACAAGAAATAGAGTTAATAAACAAAAAAAATCTAAAAACATAACGTTTTTAGATTTCCTATTATTGTATGATGATGAAAATTAATAAGGTTGCAATATGGATGTTGTCAAAACAGACTGTGACATATCGCTGTTGAGAAAGGCCGCATCAACTGCTCTTCCTATCCCAAGAGTTGTTCCGGAAATAGCTCTTTTTATACAAGCAACTTTAACAGAATATTGATTTTTAGGAGTAAGATTAGTAAGAGTAGCATTAAGATTAAAAATTTTATAAGCACCACTGTCTCCCAATAACACATCCGTTCTCACTGCTCTAAGGGCATTATCAACAAAAACTCCACAGGCAAAACTTGCAGAATTTGTTCCTGTTTTCTGAATCGTCGTCTGAAATGAGAAAGTAGCCTTATTGGTCCCATTGGTTACGTTGAATGTATCCACGGTTCCAGGAATTACAGTCCAACCTCCAGCCAGGGCTTCCCCATCAGTATAAGGGTTAGTTGCTCCGCTACTTCCAGAAAAACTCACTCCAACTTTATCCGAAACGGTATTGATGGAAAACACAGACATACTTCCCTGCCCGTCAGCAATTTTAATGGTTTTCCAGTCATTGGCGTCTAAATCCGTATTATTGTGAAATATGTCACCTGCTGCTCCGGCAGACCCTTTTAGTACATCAGTACCTCCTGTTCTTAATTCTTTTCTGATATTGAGGTCTCCGTTTACATCCAGCATATTAGTCGGATTAGGAGTATTAATACCCACTTGAGCATTTGTTGCAACAGCTACTAAAAGTGATGTTACAAATAATATTTTTTTCATAATCCGTCTTAGTTTATAATCGTGTTAAATACTTCAGGAACTTCATATACGTCAACTTTAAGAGAAGACTGTGAAATAAAGCTATTGATATTGCTATACACATTCGTTCCTATAGTAAGAGTATTTCCTGCACCCGAAGCTCCATAAGAGCCTAATCTTGTACAGGCAACGCTTACTGTATGATTACCCTGAGATAGATTATCTACAATCCCGATCTGGGTATGGGTAAGGAAAGGATATGAAGTGGTAATTGCCTTTAGATTTCTCTGTCTCAGATTCACCAGTTTATTATCCACAAAAATACCACATGCATAATCTATGGAGTTGTCTGTACTTCCTACCCCCATAAAATCTGCCTGTACAACCGTTTCAAACTGAAAATATGCCTTACTTTGAGTACTGTAAACGTTGATGGTTTGTGAAAGTCCGTTTATTATCTTAAAATTGGTAAGGGTACTATACTCTTTTCCTTTCGTAAAAGTTCCCCCTCTTGAAGCCATGCTTACCGAAGAGTTTTCTGAAGAAGAGAAAGTAATTCCTACTTTATCTGAAAAGGAATTATTGTATATAAGGTAAAATTTATTGGGTTCATATTCAGGAATACGGAGTGATTTCCAGATCGGAGCAAAGCCTTCTCCCTGAGACACAAGAAGCTGATCATTGTTTCCTTGAAAGATTGAGTTATCAGCAGCATTCTGGACAGCAATTTTCTTTCTGAAATTCGCATCTCCGTTTACATCAAGTTTTGCGTTTGGAGCGTCTGTTTTTATTCCCACCTGAGCTGTTGCCAAAAGACCTATGCTAAGAAGCAGCGTTGATAATAGTTTTTTCATCATTAGTTGTTTTTATAGCTCACGTATTCGATAACATCCATTTTCATGGTAGATTCCAATGTAAAAGCACTGGAAGCACCATTTGAAGAATCTACATTTCGTCCAATAGTAAATTGTGAAGTAGAGCTTGATGTATCAATTTTTCTGCACGCAATTTCAATATTGTGAACCCCTACAGGAACGTTCTGCTCCGTATAATTAAGAGTAAAGATATAATCCTGAAGACCCGCTTTTCCACTGTTGTTATTGGAAGCAATTCTATCCGGACGAACAGCTACCAATAATCCGTTTCTGAAAACACCACAAGCAAATCTTACATTCTGTATTGTTGTAGAAGAGGATGCTTTCATTTCAATACCTGTCTGAAACTGATAGGTAAGTCTGTTTTTTCCATTTTTGATGGTAAAAGTATTGTCGAGCCCGCCTATCTTTTTCCAATTGCCTTTCGTGATATCCGTAATATTATCTCCAACGTTGTTGGTGTAGACACCATCACCAGCGACACCATCCGTAAGTGAATTAATACCCGTTTGATCCGATGACAGATAAGAATTAATCAGCTTATACTGTCCCTCTTCCATAAAGGAAACATTCAAAGATTTCCACACAGGAGGCAAACCCTCACCCTGAGAAACCAAAACCTGGCCATTCAACCCGGCCTCTCCAGCCTGAGTTGAACTACCGCCTACTCTAAGTTCTTTTCTTAAGGTGGTTTTTCCGTTCACATCAAGAACAGATTTGGGTTTTGCAGTACCTATTCCCACCTGTGCGTTAGCATAGAACGAAAAAAGTCCAGCTACGCAGCAATGTATAATTGTTTTCATAATTAAGGCTGCAAAGTTACACAACGAAGTCCAAAAAATTCCAGTTATACATCTATAAACCTATAGAAATAAACACATTAGAACATAGAATTAATAATACTAAAAAGTAGAATTATTACTACATAACTCTACTTTCCATGTATAAAAACAACAAGATAACATCTCAAACCCTTACTGTACGGGGATTTACAGGATTCTTTTTATCATTGGAGAGTGATTTCAACCCCTAAAAAACAGCCTTAATTCTCTTCAACAGGAATATTACAAAAGAAAAACATGATAACAATCACAAAAAAAACGTGTAAAAATTAATCTTTTTACACGTTTCTAATAATTTTTATGATATTATTTCCAGCAAATAGAAAATAAATTTAATCATGTTCAATAATTGCTTTCAACAACAGATTGACCTCATCTACATTTTTTACTCTTTCTTTCCTCATCATCAATTGATTACCTTCTTTTCCTGACTTCTCTTTAAGCTGGGCTTCAGCCGGATTTCGGGTAAGATAATTAATTATATGCCGGAATCTGTCTGTCTGATAAAACTTATCCTGAGGATTCCCAGGAAAGTATCCTAAAAACACTCCGTTTTTCATGACAATCTTTTCAAAACCGATGTCAGAAGCAAGCCATTTCAAGGAAACACTCTTCAAGAGATTGACAGCTTCTTTTGGCAATGCTCCGAAACGGTCAATCAGTTCCAGTTCAAACTGATGAAGGTCTGCTTCATTAGTAATTTCCGCAATTTTCTGATACAGCAACAGCCTTTCTTCTGTATTGGAAATATATGAATCCGGCAACATCAACTCTAAATCGGTATCAATATTGACATCCTTCACAGATTTGAAAAGTTTCTGTCTGTCTTCTTCATTTTCAAAAAGACTTTCAAAATCAGCATCATCTTTTAGCTCTTCTAAAGCTTCCTGCATTAGTTTCTGATAGGTTTCAAAGCCCATTTCATTGATGAATCCACTTTGTTCAGCACCCAAAAGATCACCGGCACCACGGATCTCCAGATCTTTCATCGCAATCTGGAAACCACTTCCCAGATCTGAAAACTGTTCAATGGCCTCCAAACGTTTTCTGGCATCTGAAGTCATCATATCATATGGCGGAGTAATCAGATAACAGAATGCTTTTCTATTACTACGCCCTACCCTTCCTCTCATCTGATGCAGATCTGCCATACCAAATCTTTGCGCATCATTGATGAAAATAGTATTGGCATTCGGAACGTCTACTCCACTTTCTACAATGGTAGTGGACACGAGAACATCGTATTTCCCTTCCATAAAATCCAGAACATTCTTTTCAAGCTGCTTCCCTTCCATTTGCCCATGTCCTGTAATCACTCTTGCATCCGGAACCAGTCTTTGAATAAGCCCTGCAATATCTTTCAGGTTTTCAATTCTGTTATTGATAAAATATACCTGCCCATCTCTCTGAAGCTCGTAAGAAACTGCATCACGAAGAGTTTCTTCATTGAATCCGATTAACTGCGTATCTACAGGCTGCCTGTTTGGCGGCGGTGTTTTGATAACCGATAAATCCCTTGCAGCCATTAACGAGAACTGTAAAGTCCTCGGAATAGGAGTTGCTGTAAGCGTAAGGGTATCTACATTATTTTTTAAGGTTTTCAATTTATCTTTTACCGAAACCCCGAACTTATGTTCTTCATCAATAATCAATAAACCAAGATCTTTAAATTTCACTGAACTGCTTACCAATTGATGCGTTCCAATAATGATATCTACTTTTCCGTTCTTTAAAGCCTCTAAAGTTTCTGATTTCTGCTTAGCTGTTCTGAATCTGTTGACATAAGCAACATTGACCGGAAAATCTTTAAGTCTTTCTTTAAAACTTCTGTAATGCTGAAAAGCAAGGATAGTTGTAGGAACCAATACCGCAACCTGTTTTCCATCTGTTGCCGCTTTAAATGCCGCTCTGATCGCAACTTCCGTTTTACCGAAACCTACGTCACCACACACAAGCCTGTCCATTACCGTATCCGCTTCCATATCTCTCTTTACATCTACGGTAGCCTTTTCCTGATCCGGAGTATCTTCATAAATAAAGCTGGCTTCCAGCTCGTTCTGCAGGTAGGAATCCGGAGTATAAGCAAAACCTTTTGCCGTTTTCCTCTGGGCATATAATTGAATAAGATCAAAAGCAATCTGTTTAACTTTCGCTTTGGTTTTCTGTTTTAAAGATTTCCATGTTGGAGATCCAAGTTTACTCAAAACGATCTCTCTTCCATCCGGACCGTTGTATTTCGAAATCTTATGTAAAGAGTGAATACTTACATATAATAAGTCTCCGTTTTTATAGGTGAGTTTGAAACATTCCTGAATCTTTCCGTCATTATTCACTTTCACCAATCCCATAAACTTCCCGATTCCATGATCGATGTGAGCAATATAATCCCCTATTTTCAGAGACATCAGGTCTTTCAGGGTAAGCTGTTCAGATTTTGCAAAAGTATTTTTCGCTTTATATCTCTGATAACGGTCAAAGATCTGATGATCTGTATAGACAAGCAGTTTGTGCCCATTATCTACAAATCCTTCATGAAGTTCAGATTTAAAGCTCTTAAATGGAAGCTCATGTTCAAGCTCTTCAAAGATAGATTCCAGCCTTTCTTTCTGTTTTTCTGTCGAAAAGGAAATCCAGGTATCGAACCCTCCATTCTGCCTTTCTTCAATATCTTCAATCAGCAGTTCAAAGTTTTTATGAAAAGAAGGTTGTGGAAGCTGTTCCATTTTAACTTCAGTTACTTCTTTCAATCCTTCAATGATTCCTCCTCCAAAATCAACTGTTTTGAATTTCTTATAATCAAACAAAAATTCCTGATCAGAAATAAAAAGTTCCTGCGGAGTCCTGTGGGCAATATCTTTACTTAATGTATCATACTTTTCCAAAGACTTTTCGTAGAATGTTCTGATCTTCTGCATTCCGACCATTCCATTTTTAGAAACTACAAAACTTTCTTTAGGCAATAATTGCAACAGAGAAACTCTGGTTCCAGTCACAGAAAAATTCATATTGGAAACCAATTGAAAATCTTTTACTTTATCTACGGAAAGCTGTGTTTCAATATCAAAAGTTTTAATGCTTTCTACTTCATTACCGAAGAAGGTAATCCTGTAAGGTTTTTCATGTGAATAGGAAAATACGTCTACAATTCCTCCTCTCACAGAAAACTCTCCCGGTTCGGAAACGAAATCAGCCTGCTGGAAATGATAATGATTAAGCAGTTCATCTACAAAATCAAAATCCAGCTGATCTCCCACTTTAATATGATGGGAAATTGCTTTAAAATCTTCTTTTTTCAAAACCTTTTCAGATAAAGCACCCGCATAAGCTACAATGACTTTTGGAGATCTTCCGGAATTGATTTTATTAAGAACCTCAGTCCTTAACACCAGATTGGCATTTTGAGTCTTTTCCACCTGATAAGGTTCAAGATGAGTCGCCGGAAAATACAGCACTTTATCCTTACCCAGAAGATCTTCCATCTCTGTATTGGCATACAATGCATCTTCCTTATCATCTACCAGATAAAGAATATTCTTCTTCTGAACCAAAAAAAGCTCAGCTACAAAAATAGAAACTGAAGATCCGGCACTTCCTTTTACAGCAATATGCTGATTGTTTTCTAACTGGGTGAAAATTTCTTTCCCAAACTCTTTCTGCATAAGGTCTGGAAGGAACTTTTCATTGATGGATTTTAACTGCATAAATAGTAATGGTATAAACGACAAAAGCGATTTCGGGAGTTTTCCGAAACCGTTGATGATATACAAAGGTACGGATATTTTTTTTCTTCCTCAGAAAAATGAAAAGACTGAAGGTTTAAAATGAAGGACTTAGCTTCATAAATCTTAATTTTTTACAATTTTATCTAATAATCTGTTAAAAAAATTCAACTATTTCCCCATGGCATAGTGTTTGGGACTTCCAGACTAACCAAACATTAAGAATAATATTATGAAAAAAGCAATTAAAATCTTAGGAGTGATGATGCTGTTGGTATTTACCGCATTATCTTTTTCGTCGTGCAGTAAAGATGACGATCCTGTAAACAATGAATTTTTTGCAGGAACCTACAAAGGCAGTGTTTCTTATAAAGATGGAAGCTCTACCAATATCAGCACAGACAACGGAAGTGTATTTGTAACGAAGATCGCCAGTGGTACCAAGTATAATTTCGCTTTCTCAAACAGCATTCCGGATCTTAACGGAATAGAGTTTAATCAGGAAGGAGATCACACGCTGGTTATGATTGGTTCTACAGCAACCTCTTATATCAGAATTGATAACAATGTCTTAAAAATTCTG
>CBFQYI010000187.1:0-8463 GCA_965720825.1 uncultured Chryseobacterium sp.
AATTAAATTTTTGAGAAAGCAGTTCCCAATTGGCATTAGATGCGGCAACAGCATTCACTGCCACTTTACCGCCTGAAGGAATTTCTGAAATAATCCAGTCGATATAATTAGGAGTTCCTTCCATTCCATCCTTGAAAAGGTCGATTCCGGAACCATCCAGTTAGATAGCAGCTTGTGTAAAGTATCTTCCGTCTGTCCAAAGTCCGGCTTTGTCTTTGGTTACTACCACAAAACCGGCAGAACCTAAGAAACCTGATAGCCAGGCTCTCTCCTGCCATTCTTCAGGAAGGTATTCGCTCATATGCGGGTCTGCAGAATATACTATAAATGCATCAACATTATTTTTCTGCATTTCTTCACGAAGCGCAGCCACTTTTTCCTTTGAAGTCATTCTTTTTATTTTTAACCACCGAAAGTTACAAAAAATTTGATGTCGGAAAGGTAAATTTACCCGCTATTTTGCTTAATAATTCTTTACTGTTAAAGAGGTTTAAAAAAAATCAAACCACTAAACATATTTAATAAAATAAATAATTTTTAAGTAAAAAAAACTACCACATTATCAAAATAATAAATTTTTGGAAGGATTATTGCTGCATTCTACTTCATGAAACAGCAAAACTACAATAACCACAGGAAATTTTATCCGCCGCATCATTTTATTTATCTTCCATTGATTATTATATTGGAGATTTTAGGAATTTATAAAATCTGGGACGACCCGGGAAATCAGCTGGCCTGGATACTGTTTTCTGTCGTGATTTTTTTGCTTTTTTATCTGGCATTTATGACAAGGCAGCATTATGCACTGGGGCTTCAAAACCGCATGGTGATTCTGGAATTTAAGCAGCGTTATTTCGAGATCTTCAATAAAAGGTCTGATGAAACTGCTGAGAAACTGAAATTCGATCAGATTGCTGCATTGAGATTTACTTATGATGATGAATTCAAAGAGCTTTTATACAGAGCACTTCATGAAAACATCTCAGGAGATGAAATTAAAAGGTCTATCAAAAAATGGAGAGCTGACCGTCTCAGAATCTAACACACCAACAAAATACATACCTATGAAAAAGTGGACCTTTTACAGTATTGCAATATTCGGTTTATTGACACTAACAAGTTGTGAAGCAGTAGAAACGATTTTTAAAGCAGGGATGTGGTGGGGAATAATCTTAGTCTGTGTAATAGTAGGAATTCTTTTACTGATTTTTTCGAAGGGTAAAAACTCTTAACCATGTTTTATGGAGAAGAATACAGATCTGGAGATAATTTCTCACCTTAAGCCTTCAAAAATTGTTAAAATAATGAAGGACCCGGAAGCTTCTGCAAAGGCGGTACATCTCGTATATACCACCGATGCAGAAACCGCCGGAATTACCCGTAAAAAAACCGGAAAGAAATATTCCTATTATAAGGATGGTGAAAAGATAAAGGATAAGGAAGAAATTACAAGAATCAACAAACTGGTTATTCCACCTGCCTGGGAAAATGTATGGATCTGTGCTCTTGACAATGGTCATCTTCAGGCCACAGGCTTTGATGTAAAACAAAGAAAACAATACCGATACCACCCTCTGTGGAGCGCTCTAAGAAATCATACAAAATTTTACAGAATGCTTCAGTTCGGATATGCATTACCTGATATCCGTCTGCATGTAGAACAGGATCTCGCCCTGAGAAATTTTGAGAAACGAAAAATTCTTGCTTTAATTGTAAGCCTTATGCAAAGAACCAATATCCGTATCGGGAATAATGTATATGAAAAACTGTACGGTTCTTTTGGCCTGACCACGTTAAGGGATAAACACGTAAAGGTAAAAGGCCAGAAAATTTCTTTTTCTTTTAAAGGAAAGAAAGGTGTTATACATCAAATTGACCTCAGGAGTAAAAGGCTGGCAAGGCTTATTCAGAAATGTAAGGATATTCCCGGGAAGGAGCTTTTTCAGTATTTTGATGATGAAGGAAACCGTCATTCTGTAGATTCAGGGATGGTAAATGAGTATATCAAAGAGATCAGTGGTGAAGATTTTACCGCTAAGGATTTCAGAACATGGTCCGGAACAGTAAGTGCCCTGATCGCATTTAAAGAAATCGGATATGCGGAAAATGACACTC
Organism: uncultured Chryseobacterium sp.; assembly: GCA_965720825.1. GTDB lineage: Bacteria > Bacteroidota > Bacteroidia > Flavobacteriales > Weeksellaceae > Chryseobacterium. The sequence continues at coordinate 2,119 of CBFQYI010000187.1, forward strand.
AATATAAAAAGAAAGTAAAAGAAGCCCTGGACATCGTTGCAGAAAATCTGGGAAATACATCGGCTGTCTGCAGAAAGTATTATGTTCATCCTTTAGTCATCAACCTTTACGAGAACAATACGATCAAAAAATATCTTGACGAACTGGAAGTCATAGAAGAAAATGACGGAAAAGCCGATCTGACAAAAGAGGAAAGACTGGTGCTGAAGATCCTGGAAAACGAGAGGATGTAGGAAGCCTAATCAATAGTGAATAGTGAATTTGCTTCGCAGTGAATTTTTTATTCTGTGCTTCATCAACTCATTGACTATTCACTTGCAAAGCAAAGATTGACTATTGACATTACACAAATTCGATTCTTTATATCAGACAGAAATTCTACTATTATTCAAAAACTGAACCCTGTATTCCTTTGGCGTAATTCCTGCAATTTTTTTGAAAAGCTGGGTAAAATGCGATGCGGTATGAAAGTTCAGTTCGTAGGCAATCTCTGCAATATCTTTACTGGAGTGGAGTAATGCTTTGCTGTAATTGATATCAATCTCATTGATCCACTGTTTCGGAGATTTTTGGGTTACCCCTTTGACACACTTATTCAGATAACTTTCCGTAACGGAGAGTTTATCAGCATAAAAAGCCACTCTCTTTTCCCCAACATGATATTTAAACAAAAGATCACGGAACTGAAGAGAAAGTTCCATCGGACGTGTTGCAGATTTATGATGGTTGTCTGAATCTGTACTGAGCATTTTGATTAAAATAAGATGAAGCATTGTCACTACAACATCATTAACATTGAGGTTATTCAACCATAATTCCTGTTCCATGATCGGGAGAAGCTGTGTAATAGTTCCATACGTCAGGCTATCCAGATTGAGGAAAGGGGTCATGAAAAAGATGCTGCTTTTATGCTTGGGCAGTTCCTGTTCAGACAAAATATTATTTTCATAAGCAAGGAAAAACCCTTCAATATCGTCTGATAGTTCAACAGTTGCGGTAATTGTTCCTTGTTTGATAAAGATCACACCTCCTTTTTCGGCATGATATTCTTTATTTTCAAGATACTGTCTGATATGGCCATTGGTAACGAAAATAATAAAATTGAACGTGGTACGGTACGGAATCACCGGCATCAGAATACCTTTGAGATAATTTTCTATCCGATACAGCTGTATATCAGCATTATTGGCTAATATCTTGTCCGTGATATTCGGAAGAAAAAGCTTTTTATATTGAAAATTGGATAGTACTTCCATATCCTTGTTATGATGATTTAAAGTTATACAAAATATTTTTAAAGCAGAGGAGGAAAGCGAAAGAGTGAAGAAGCTAAAGTGTAAATAGCAAAAACCCCGAAAACACGTATCCCGAAACTCATAATTTACTCTCTTCAACCCTTCTACTCTCAAACTCTCTTACCCTCTCACTCTACTACTCTCCCACTCTCCTACTTAGAATTTATAATACACTCCTACTCTCACACCAAAAGGACTTCCCGGTGTATAGGTAAGATCTGTAATAGGTTCTGCTTCTCCTTTTAACTGCGTTTCTGTGGCAAACTGAGCTTCATTCCATTTGACATTGAAAAGGTTATTCAGCTGAACATTCGCTCCCCATTTCTGACGGTTATAGGAAAGCATCAAATCATTCACAAAGTATGCTTTGGTTCTGATGCTGTTATCCTCTACAGCAGGTCTTGCTCCCAGATATCTGTACTGAAGTCCTAAGGAAAAACCATTCAGGAAATCCCAGTTGACCGATCCTGTACTGGTAACTACGGGAGCCAATGGAACGTAGTCCTGACCTTTTTCTTCTTCGGTAAATCTGGCGTGGGAATAGTTGATATCTGCATTCAGATAAAAGTTTTCCAATGGCTGGAAGCGAACGCCAAGATCAGCTCCGAAACGTCTTGATTTTCCGGAAGGCTCTACTACTGCATCATCTCCTACATACACAAATTCCTGCTGAAGATCCATATACCATAAGGCCGGAGTAATGATCAAAGATTTGAACGGGTGCAATCTTACCCCGAAATCTGCTCCTATAGAATATGGAAGGGTATTTTCGTTCTTATTGGGAACAACCACTCTCAGGTCATTGGAGTGAAATCCCATCCCTGTTTTCAGGAACCACATCACATTGTCATTCTGAGCATAGGAGAAATTCAATTTTGGACTTAGCCTTGTTGCTTCTTTTGACTGTCCGGATGGTAATTGCTCTACATCCAGCAGATTGTGCATGTTGAAAATAAAATGATCTACTCTCAAAGCCGGATTGATGGTCCATTTTCCGGTTTTCCAGATCAATCCTGAATAGGCATGAAGATTGGTCTCCGTACCTGTCACATCTGATAATCTGTCCAGCAGAAGGTCTCTGTGATAGACATGATTAAGCTGGAGGGTATTAATATCATCATTTCTTAATCCGATTCCTGAAGTCCAGTTTAAAGAACTATTGGTCAAGGAAAAAGTCTTTGTATATTTCACTTCAGCACCGTAGATATTTCTTCCGTCCGTCTGCTGAATTTCATCGCCATGCTCTTTATCTTTTAAATTAAAGGTAAAATCGGAATACAGGTTGAAGTTGTATTTTGAATAGAAAGCCATCGCATCAATCTGCTCGGAAGGAGAAATAATATGCTTGAAATTCATCTGAAGGTTTGTTCTGGAAGTTTTTCCGCCTTCTGTAGGATCTATACTTCCCCATCTTCCAATGATTCCTTCGTCTACAGCACGTTCCGGAATCTGTCCGGAAGCATTCCACGAAGAATTGAATGTTGAAAACTGGATATTGAAATAGTCTTTGTCAGTCAACCATTGATTGTATTTCCCGAAAATATTAACTCTGTTAAAATTCTGTTTTACATCAAAAGGTCCGTCTGTATAGTTGTATTCTGCTGCTATATAGGCATTTTTTCTTCCCAGATCATCATGCAGAATATTGAACATTCCCAATACTCTTTTGGAGTTGAACGAACCTCCTTCCAGTTTAATCATACTGTTTTTCAAACCATTGTAGGTCTGAAAATCTACATATCCTGCTGTATTAAAGTCTCCACGATCCATGTAATAAGCTCCTTTTCCAAAATCAATATTATTGACGGTTTCAGGAATCACAAAGTGTAAATCCGAGTACCCCTGACCGTGGGCATGAGAAACGATATTCACGGGCATTCCGTCTACATTGACGCTTACATCGGTACCGTGATCGGCATCAAATCCTCTTAAAAAAAGCTGTTCAGCCTTTCCTCCTCCGGCATGTTGTGCAATAAATAATCCCGGAACTTTTCTCAACAAATCCTGCGCTGAGCTTACCGGAAATTTGTTCAGGTCAACCTTTGTAATAGCAGATAGAAACGAGCTGTGATTGATAGCTACTTCAGAAATCTGAAAGGGCTTATGCTGTAAAAAAATAACTTTATTTTTATCATCATCATTGTTCACCACCCATTTTACCTCATCGTATCCCTGACGGCTGATCACAAGGGTATCAGGAAGGGATTTTACAGGAACGGCGAATGTACCGTCTGTTGCCGTATGGGTATGGCTGTTTCCGTGGTCGTATTTTACCAAAGCATCTGCAATGGGAAATTTGTCATCTGCATCTTTTATCAGCAACTGTTTTTCTGCTTCCTGCGCCATCATTTTTCCACTGAATGCCATAGCCAGAAATACGGCTGCTATTTTTGTTATTTTCATTTTTTAGTTTAATTATATTTTGATTTTAGAAACCAGAGGTTAGAGGTTAGAGGAATATCAATAGTGAATTTTGCTTCGCAAGTGAATGGTCAATCATTGTGAAACAACTTTAAACTTTAAACCTTGAATTTTGAACTCTCTAACTTTTTATTTTTTTGTTTTAAGAAATATTTTTTGAATCAAAAGCGTAATCCACGTTCCGGCTACAAATGGGAAGGTAAATACTCCGCCCACAATATCAAGGCAATGATTGTCTATTAACAGGTCATCAATAGCGATGGTGATAAGAACGGCGATCAATACCCATAACCCGTCTGTTTTTTTCACTCCTGAAAAAACAATGGCAGAAAGCACCGCATTAAAACCAAATAATCCCATGTGAATTTCTTTGATGGGTTCTCCATTCAACTGTGATAATCCTGCGCCTAAAATAGATGCTGCCAATCCATATAAAGCGGCTACCGGAGAACTGATGAAAACGGCCAGGAAGAAAATAATTCCTGAGAGTATTCCTCCCTGAAATATCACCTCACCAAAACCATTGGTACAGGTAAGAAAGTCATCATATTCTGTAGGAACCACTTCACTGCTCAACATCGCAGAAGGTGGAATATGGGTAAAGTGATGCAGTGCAAATACCAGCACCCATGTAATAATAATAAAAGGAAAAGTAAATACCGGAATTTTCTTCTGAATAAAGAAATGCTGAATCACAGCCGCCAATGCTCCACCCAATACAACAAGAACCCAGATCAACACTGTTGTCTGAAACAGAAAAGCCAATGCTACTCCCACAAGTGCAGCACTGAAACCATAAAGCCCGGCATTGATTTCGGAATTGTCATAATTAAGCTTCATTGCGGTGAAAGTTCCGGCTGCTGTTGAAAGCAATACGGCAGCTCCGCACTGCCAGCTTCCCATAAAAATTCCTATCAAAAAAAGAAGTCCGGTCCATCTGTTTTCCTGGAGCATAATCTGCCCGATTCCTTTTAAAACATTGTCTATAAAGGGTAGTTTTTTGAAAAATTCGTCCATAGTTTTTTTATTAATGATGTAAGATGAAATGTTGTATTTAATGCGAGATTCGGGGTTCGAGTTTCGGGGTTCGGAATGCGAGGTACGAGGATTACATTAAAATAAAAAGATACAAGATTGAAAATCATCATTTTTCAGCTTCATTTTTCAACTCTCAAACCCTCTTACCCTCAAACTCTACCACTCAAATCCCGAAACCCGTTTACCATCCAAGAAAGACCATTCCCACTCCACACACAGTTACCACTGCTCCGCTTACCACGCCCATATATCTTTCCAGTTTTTCGGTATTGAATAATGTTGAATATCCGTAACGTCCCAGAAGTACCATTCCAAGCATGGTCAACACTGTTGTTGCTGTGAAAGATGTGACCAGTACAGCAATTTCAGACATGGAATGTTTTACTCCTGAATAAAATAATAAGGGAATCAAAGGTTCACTTGGTCCCATCACAAAAATCATGAACAGGACAAGCGGTGTTACTTTTATTCTTTTTTGGGGCATTACCACTTCGCTGTGATTATGTTCGTATACATATACATCATCACCCATTACATCAAAATGTTTATGAGGTTTGTTTCTAATTGCCTGAATGAGTCCGTATACAAGGTAAACTCCGCCAAAGATCAGCAGTGCCCATCCTGAGAAATTTCCTCTGAGATCCTGAAACCATGAGATCTTATTGAGCTGCCATCCGAGGAAAACCCCGACAAAACCTAAGATCAGAGAACTGAACACATGTCCAAATCCGCAGACAACGGTTAATATGGCAGTTTTCATTCCGCTCCATTTTTTGGATTTGGAAATCACAATGAAAGGCAGATAATGATCCGGCCCTGAAGCGGTATGTATAAAACTTATTGAAACTGCACTTAAAAGAAGTGCCCAAACTGTACTATCCATTTTCTATTTATCTATTGTTGTTCTCTATTAAGTTTTGGCTAAAGCCAATGGAAGTGTATCTTTTAGTATTGCGGGCTAAAGCCCGCCTCTATTGAATATTTTCTATGTACCTTAAATAAAGAATCATTTTAATTTTTATTCTAAAGACCAAAGGATTTCCTGAATATACAGGAAGAAGTTATACATTACTTCGCCACCGTGTCCCAAAGCTCTTACCACAAAACCATTCTCTTCCATGGCAGAAACTCCTACTTCCATTACTTCGTGATGTTGTGCAGCGGCTTCAACGATCTCTTCTATCAATGCGTTTTTATCTACATTTTCTTTTGTACTGTAGAAAATAAGGGTTCCCTGATGGGTATACTGTTCCAGGTTTCCAATGCTGCTGATCGGGATCATGTCAGGTTGAATAAGAACATTATCTTTTACCACAAGCTTATTATTATGATAGATTTCCATCACATTCTGAAAACGTTTGAGTTTAAAAACTTCTCCATAATGTTTTCTCCCACAGGTAATGATCTCACTGATGATGATCTGACTGTTTTTTCCGATATGAATATTGGCTTTACTCTTAAAGTTTGAATCTTCGTGAGGAACAATTGGGTGAGGAACATAAGCGAAAGAAGTTTCATCTTCCATAGAAACATTCAGTTCCTGAAGCGCCTTATCCTGCATGTTGAAAAGCCTCTGGTAGGATTGCGATTG
>CBFQYI010000188.1:0-8418 GCA_965720825.1 uncultured Chryseobacterium sp.
GGTCATAACCTTGCATTTCCTCAATTCCATCTGCTTTTGCTAAAGCTTTTAATTCTTCAATTTCCTGATCTGCGTAAGGTTTTGCTTTGGTCAGAAGTTCATTTAAAAAATCTAAAACTTTTACCGGAGACTTAGCCATTCTCTCTTCCAGAACAAAGTCTGCATAGTTTTTATATCCGATAAGTTCAGCTTTCTGTTGCTTTAAATTTAAAAGTTCCTTAATCAGATTCTGGTTGTCAAATTCTCCACCGTCGAAAGATTTTTTACCATTGGCCAAAGCCAGTTCTTTTCTCAGTTCACGGTTTTCAGCATAAGTCATGAAAGGAATATAGCTTGGATACTGTAAAGTGACTACCCAGCCTTCAAGATTTCTTTCTTTAGCTTCCTCAGCATATTGATCGATGATGGCTTCAGGAATTCCTGCAAGATCTTCTTTATGGGTGATATGTTTAAAATAAGCATTAGTGGAAGCCAATACATTCTGTCCGAACTGTAAAGATTTTAAAGAAAGATCCATGCTGATTTTCTTTAATTTTTCTTTGTCTTCCTCATTCAATAAAGCTCCGCTTCTTACAAAACCTTTGTAGGTTTCATTCAAAAGCATTTCCTGCTCTTCGTTGAGATTATATTTTTCCTTTTCATCATATACTTTTTTGATTTTGTTGAAAAGGGCTTCGTTTTGAGAAATTTTTGAAGAATATTCTGTTAAGATCGGAGAAACCTCCTGAGCAATCTGCTGGATTTCATCGCTGGTTTCTGCAGAATTTAAGTTGAAAAAGATATTGGAAACCACATCCAGTTGTTCTCCTGAATACGCCAGTGCTTCAATTACATTTTTGAAAGTAGGAGCTTCAGGATTGTTGACAATGGCATCAATTTCTGCTTCTGATTTTTGAATCAATTCTTTAAATGCAGGAAGATAATCTTCATTTTTAACAAGGTTGAACGGAGCTGAATGATATGGAGTGTTAAATTTTTCGGTTAAAATATTCATTTTTTGATCTTTTTATATAAAGTAAATTTAATGATTCATCGTGAATCACAGCTGAAATGCTCAAAAATAATGCCTTACTGGCGAGTTATGACAAAAATACTTATCTTTAATTAATCTTGTCATATGGAAAGAAGGAGTGATGTGGGAATATTTAATTTTGAGAAAAGATTTAAAAGTCATCATTAAAATAAATAACCTTAAATATATAGACTATGAAAACACTCTTAAAAATTATCGGTATCATCATTGTACTGATTCTTATCTATGCTGTCATTGCCATACTGGCTTTCAGTAAAGATTATCACTATGAAAAATCAGTTGTTATTAATGCACCACAGGAAAAAGTATGGGCTTATACAGGTAATCTAAAAGGCTATAACCAATGGGATCCTTTTTCCAAAGCTGATAAAAACATTGTCATTACCTATTCAGGGAACGGAGATAAAGTAGGAGATTCCTATCACTGGAAGGGAGATAAAAATGTAGGAGAAGGTGAACAAGCCATTACTGAGCTGGTTCCGAATCAAAAAATGAGCACAAGACTTCATTTTATAGAACCTTTTGAGGGAGATATGAAAGCGAATTTTATTATGACTCCTGAAGGAGGCGGAACGAAAGTGACATGGATGATTGATAATGAGCTTACTCCGATGATGAAGATTATGAAGCCGATGATGAATAGCAATATGGATAAAATGTTCAGCCAGGGGCTGGGCGATCTGAAAAAGCTTGCTGAAAAATAATAAGAAAACCCTGTATATCTTACAGGGCTTTTTTTATGAAAACCTATTATTCGAATAAATCATATTTCTCTTCATTTTGTTAACGTTTTTGCATAAAGTCAAAGAAATATTATTCTAAAAATATTATCTTTATATAAAGAATAGATTGTATGGAGAAGATTGTATTTGAAAAAAGTGATATCCGAGACTTTGTGAAAACTACTATCACAGAGAAAATTGAAAAATTGAAAAACTTTATCGAATTTACCCTTGAAGCCAGCCGTGACATTAAAAAAACTCCGAAATATGATAGTATGAGAGAAGAAATGCAGGAGGAGATTTATCAGATGCAGCGACAGCTGGGGGCATTGAATGATCTTAAAAGAAATATGGCAAAGGTCCTGAATACAGCTACAGAAAGAGTACAGCTTGGTTCACTGGTCATCACGAATAAAGCCCGGTTTTATATTTCCGTATCGTTGGGAGAGTTCTTTTTTGAGGGAGACAGGTTCTACGCTATCTCTCCGGAAAGTCCGATGGCAAAAAAAATGATGGGTATGAAACCCGGTGATGAGTTTACCTTAAACAAAATCCATCAGAAGGTTATAGAGGTTTTGTAAAAGTAAAAAGTAAAAAGTAAAAAGTAAAAAGTAAAAAGTAAAAAGTAAAAAGTATTTTTGATAAGCTTCCGGGATCTTTATCACCCGTCAAAGATTAAACTTCCTTCATCCCGTTTCCAGCATCCATCTTTTTTGTAATTTTGTTACATGAATACTGCATCCATTTTAAAAGAAATTATAGAGCAAAGAAGAAGTATCTTTCCAAAAGACTATACAGATACTGAAATATCTCAGGAAGTTTTGGACGAGATTGTAAACTCTGCCACGTTTGCTCCCAACCATAAACGTACTAAACCTTGGCGTTTCAAAATATTCAAAGGGGAAGAAAAAACACAGCTTGCATCAGAAATGCAGGCTATCTATAAAAAAGTCACTCCAGAACAGCTTTTCTTAGAGAAAAAATACAACGATATTGGCTTTAAAATCAATAAAGCGAATGCTGTAGTTTCCATTGTTGTTAATTTCAGTGGAATGGTTCCTGAATGGGAAGAGATAGCAGCGACTTCAATGGCGGTTCAGAATATGTATCTTACCTGTACAGCGAATAATATCGGATGTTACTGGAGTTCTCCCAAGATTGTAGACGAGCTGAAAGATTCTCTGACTATTGAAGAGAACCAGAAATGTCTGGGACTTTTCTATATGGGAAATTTGGAATAAATAGCCCTGATGGAGCGGTTTGTTTGAGCTCTTTTTCTTTGCAAAAGAAAAAAGCGAGTAGCGAGAGCAGGTTCCCGGCTTCTGAAAAAAAATGAATTTTATAAAACTTTTTGTCTTAAGCTCTTTACTTCAAACTTTTTTACTATCTTTGCACTCTTAAATATTTAACTGGGACGAGTTCCCGTAAAATTCAAACATTATGTCAGTAAAAATCAGATTACAAAGACACGGTAAAAAAGGAAAACCTTTTTTCCACATCGTGGTTGCAGATTCTAGAGCTAGAAGAGATGGTAGATTCATCGAGAAACTAGGTACTTACAACCCAATTACTAACCCGGCAACTATCGAATTGAACGTTGATTCTGCTGTACAGTGGTTAAACAACGGTGCTCAGCCTACTGATACTGCTAGAGCTATTCTATCTTACAAAGGTGCTCTTTACAAAAAACACTTACAAGGTGGTGTAGCTAAAGGTGCTTTTGACGAAGCTGAAGCTGAAAAAAGATTCAATGCTTGGGTAGAAGCTAAAGATTCTAAAGTACAAGGTAAAGTAGATGGTTTAGCAACTGCTAAAGCTGATGCTAAGAAAGCTGCTTTAGAAGCTGAAGTAAAAGTAAACGAAGCTAGAGTTGCTGCTGCTGCACAAGCTGAAGCTGATGCTAAAGCTGCTGAAGAAGCTGCAAACGCACCTGCTGAAGAAGTTGTTGCTGAAGCTACAGAAGGAGAAGCTCCTGCTGCTGAAACTGAAGAAAACACTGAAGCTTAAGAACAAACCCTGTTATGCGTAAAGAAGATTGCTATTTTTTAGGAAAAATCACACGCAGACATGGACTTGCGGGTAACGTGATCCTTAAATTGGATACCGATCAACCCGAGCTTTACAATAAATTGGAATCAATATTCGTTGAAATCAACGGATTATTGGTTCCATTTTTTATTGAAAAATCATCATGGAGCAAACTTGATGCTCTGAATCTTGCATTCAAAAATTCTTCTGAGGCTATGGTAGATCAGGTGTTGGGTAAAAGTGTTTACCTTCCGCTTGCTTCACTGCCTAAACTTTCAGGAAAACAATTCTATTACCACGAAATCATTGGATTTGAAATTTTTGACCAGAATGATAACAACTGTGGAGTGATCAGATCGGTAAACGATCAGACAGCTCAGGTATATTTCATTACCAATCTGGATGGAAAAGAAGTGGTTATTCCTATGATCAAAGACTGGATTCTTGCAGTTGACAGGGAAGAAAGAACAATCAAAATGGAACTTCCTGAAGGTCTTATTGATGTATTTCTGATTCCTTCGAAGAAAGACGAATAGTTTTGCAATAAGCAATAACTATTTTCTCACTTTTCTACATTACTCATTATTTATTATTCATTACTCATTTTTAAGGCGGGTAAAAGATATTCCTGTACTATCTTTTCAGATTGTTGATGGGCATAAGGCTTGTTATAAGCTTGTGCTGTAATTACAATGACAACGGGTATTGTCGTAAAAATAATAATTTTATTTCCTCCGTTTCCACTGGATTGGAAAGCTTCATAACTTTTGTTTCCCACCGTGTAAACTTTTCTCCAGAATAAATATCCATATCCTTCAAAATCCGGACTGTCTGTGAAGTAATTGGTGAAAGATTTTTGAATCCATTCTTTACTCAAAATAGTTTTTCCATTCCATACTCCGTTATTTTTATACAACTGCCCGAATTTTGCAAAATCAAGTGCTTTCATGCGCAATCCTCCCGCCAGTGAAGGTTTTTGCTGGGGCGTAAACTGCCATTTGTAGTTGGTGATTCCAAGGGGTTGAAATAATTTTTGGTCTGCATATTTCACCAAACCCTGTGGAACATTTTTATCCAAAATATCTCCGGATAATACTACTCCTGCGGTGAAATAATTCCAGCTTTTACCAGTAGGATTCTCCGTCATCGGCAGATCCAATATAAACTTAATCCAGTTTTCTGTCGGATACATATTTTCTTCATTTCCGGGAGATTCATAATCCTCATCATTCCCATCAAATCCTGAGCTCATTGTTAACAAGCTTTTTATCGTTACATTCTCTTTTTGAGAAGAATAATTCTTAAACTGTTTCAGATCATAAAACTCCTTTAGGTTTTGGTTTTCACTTTTTACATATCCGTCTTTGATGGCAATACCCGTTAAAGCCGAAGAAAAAGATTTTCCTACAGACCTTGTATCTTGCAAAGAGTCTCTTCCGGATCCGTTGAAATATTCTTCAAGAAGTAATTTTCCATCCTTTATAACAACAATTCCGGTGATATTTTTAAACCTGTTTTCTGCAATTTTCTTATTCAGGTTTCTGATGATATCCATATTGATTTTTTCCTGAGAAACTGTCCATCCGCTATTGGATTGGATAGGCTGAAGTGCAATTTGCTGTTCCGGAATGTGTTGAGAAGGAACGGTAAGATTGATCTGTCCTTCCGCAATGACAGGCCCTGTTTTGATCGTAGCAGTATTGAGGTAAGGTCGGATTTCAATTTTCAAAACATGATTTCCAGCTGTCAGTGCATCAATTCCGTTATGAGCCATATAAAAACGCATCCATAAATACCTTCCCCAGGAATCTTCATTTTTGCTGCTGAGAAGAGGAATTCGTAATGTGGTTTTGAATTTTTTATGGTCCGGAGTACCTGCGCCTGTATTGAGATTTTCTTTATAGATGAGCTTTCCGTTTACGTAAAATGAAAATTGATAATTCCCTTTTTTCAGCAGTTCATCCACAGAAAGATTGGGTTCAAGCTGATGCAGATAATTGACCAGAGAATTATCAAAGAAGGCATGAATATCAAGATCACCATTTTCCTGAAATACTATAGAATTAAGAATATCCGGATCTTTCAGATTTTCCGTCGTCATGTTTTGGGCTAGAAAAACAATTTTACCTGAATATTTTTTCTGAATTGAGTTCTCAATTTTCTCGATATCCACTATATTTTTATTTTGTCCCTGATAAAAATAAAATGAGAAAATAAAGATCAATAATAGGATAGGTTTCATCTTAAAAGTATTTAAACAAAAATACAGAACTTCCTTATCGCAAAATAGAATGAAATTAACATTTCTATTGTAGTATTGATCTTTTACGAAATCTAATTGAATAACTTTCGGAATTCTCCCGGAGACTGATTGGTTTTCTGTTTAAAAAGTTTACTGAAAGACTGTGGATGTTCAAACCCTAATTCATAAGCAATTTCACTTACGGATAAACTTGTGGTGCTTAAACGTTCTTTGGCAGATTCAATTAATTTATTCTGAATGTGTTGTTGGGTATTTTGCTGGGTGTGAAGACGCAAAAGTGTTCCCAGATAATTAGGGGAAATATTCATCTGTTCGGCAATACATTTTACGGATGGAATCCCGTTTTCAAGAAGATTTCCGCTTTCGAAATATTGGGAAAGAATATCTTCAAACTTGTACAATAACTCGTGACTTGATTTTTTTCTGGTGAAAAACTGTCTTTCATAAAAACGGTCAGAATACACCAATAATAATTCAATCTGTGCAATGATCAGTTCCTGTGTGAATCTATCGGTATTGGTCTGATATTCCCGTTCAATATTTTTAAAAATGTCAACAAGGATTTTCTCTTCTTTATCAGAAAGGAAAAGAGCTTCTTTCACCTGATAACTGAAGAAATCATACGATTTTATTTTTTTGGTTAATGAAGTATTCCACAGAAAATCGGGATGAATCAATAATAAGAATCCGGTAGGCTCTACTTCTATATCCGGGTTGATTTCAAGACTTAAATATTGCTGCGGCGAAACAAAACACAGTACTCCTGAATTAAAATCATATTGCTGTTGTCCATAATTAAATTTTGGTGTGACATTCTTTTTCAGACCAATGGAGTAAAAATTCTGTATCCATTTGAGTTCCTCATTGTCCACGATATAACGGACTTTGCTGTAATCGATCACGCTGATCAGCGGATGTTCAGGATTGGGAAGACCACAGAAAGCATGAAAATCTGAAATAGAATTAAAACGAACGGGCTGTTTCATAGAGCGAAGTTAGTTGTTTTTGTAAAAAGTATAACGTATTGATTCAAAAAGTCTTCGACTCCCATCAGACGGGTTTTCCTAAAATTTTATACTTTATTCATATATATAAATTAAATAGTAAGTATTAGGAATGTCATCCTGAGTGGAGCCGAAGGATATTAGCAGATTAAATTGCTGTAGAAACAGTAAGACTTTCCCATTTCTCAGCGTCTTTCTTTAAAATATCAATTTTGTTATTGAGAAATTCCATTGTTCCTACCCCTAATAATAAATGTACGGGAGGATTTTTCTCTTTGCTGATCTGGATCAGAACATCAGCTGCTTTTTCAGGATCATTAGGTTGGTTTCCATTGATTTCGTTAAGATGCGCCTGTTCCGAATTTCTTGCTGCTTCATATGCCTGAATAGGATTTGAAGGCGTTTTCACAGAATCTTTGGTTAAGAAATCGGTACGGAAATATCCGGGATAAACAACCGTAGCATGAACTCCAAAGTCTTTTACTTCCTCTGCCAGTGCTTCCGTAAATCCGGCAACAGCAAATTTCGTAGAACAATAGATTCCCCAGCCTGGAAAATTAGCAGAATATCCGCCAACAGAAGAAATATTGAAGATATTTCCTGATTTTTGTTCACGGAGATAAGGCATGGCGTTTCTGATAACATTTAAGGTTCCGAAAACATTCACTGCATAATTTTCTCTTGCCTCTTCATCGGTAAGTTCTTCCAGCGTTCCGATTTGTCCATAACCTGCATTGTTGACCACTACGTCAATTCGTCCGAAATGATGAACTGTTTTTTCAATGGCAGATTTGATATCGTTATTGTCTGTGATGTTGACGCTGAGCGGAAGAAAGTTTTCTGAAGTTTCTCCTATGGTGGAGATCAGGGATTCAACGGTACGGCTTGTCGCAGCAACCTGAAATCCTTCGGATAGTAATTTTTTTACCAACTCGAATCCTAAGCCTTTTGAAGCTCCTGTCACGAACCATACTTTTTTTGTTTCCATTTTTAAATATTTTTTTGTTTAAATGATGGTACAAAGATGGAAACTTACGAAAGGGGAAATGTATCCAAATCGGGGAATGATGTATCCAAATCGTGAAAGGTGATTTTATTCGGGAAGGTTTCAATGATTTTTCAACAGATTCCTGTATTTCAAAGGAGTGATGCCTATATTTTCTTTAAAACATCTGATAAAATGACTCTGATCTGAAAAGCCACATTCCATCGCAATATCCGTTAAAGAATGAGATGAAGGGAGAAGCTCAAGAGATTTATTGAGTTTTAATTTTCTGAGATATTCACCCAGATTACAATGGAAATATTTGTGAAAATCCCTGCTGAGATGGATAGGATGGATATTCAGGGTTTTGGAAAGCTCCGTAA
>CBFQYI010000189.1:0-8413 GCA_965720825.1 uncultured Chryseobacterium sp.
TACTTCGTCTACTTTATTCTGAACCTGGGAAGCAACATCATTGGCTTTGCTCTTAAGGTCATTTCCCCACTTATTAAGATTGTCTTTTGCAGTATTGATTTTATCCTTTACAGCTTGTTGATCTTCAGGGCTTGAATTCTTATATTTCCAATAAGCTAACGCACCTAATCCTAGTAAAGCTAATAATCCTTTTGTCTTGTTTCCCATGATTTCTATTTTTTTATGTATTAATATTAAAATTTGTTGTTATGAATAATGTAAAATACGTGCCAAAAAAATAAATGGACTTATAAAAAAATGTTAAATTTAAGAGAAGACTTCAAGTTTTTCACCATCAAAACTGGCGAAAACCATAGTAGGATATGAATCCTGATGATAGATATTTCCGTCTTTATCAATAGCAATGGCGCCTGCAAACCCATCAATGACTGAAAGTTCATCAAATGTCTTACTGAAAGCCTGCTTAAGGCTCATACCATCTGTAACTCTCGTTACAATTTTGGCAGCAGTAGCATTACTGACAATATCTTCACCTACACCGGTACAGCTTACTGCACAGAAAGCATTGGCATAATTTCCAGCCACAGTGGCAGAATCCGAAATTCTCCCGGGAATTTCAAAACCTTTTCCACCCGTAGACGTGGCAACAGCTAGTTTTCCTTCATGATCTATCGCTACACAGCCAACAGTTCCTTTTCCTCCAGTCGCTAGTTTGGCCTCGTATTCTTTTCTTCTCTGAGGAATTTCTGTAGAAAAATTCTCAAAACCATTTTCTGTAGCATACATTTTAGCCCCATTTCCTCCTAAAACCCTATCATCTTCATTGATAAGATCTTTAGCCACAAAAATAGGGTTCTGCACATTTTGAATATTAATCACACCACTTAATCGCTGAGTATTTCCATTCATAATGGCAGCACTCATACGAATAACGCCATCACTCTGGATCTGAGAACCGATTCCTGCATTGTATAACGGATCATCTTCTAACAAGGAAACTGCATAGGCAACGGTATCAAAAGCGGAATGAGTTGTAAGATAGTCGAATGCTTTTTGAGTAATTTCTTTTAAAGAATTCTGTTTTGCTGTTTTTACTTCGTGGCTTTGGTCGCTTTCAGAGAAAAAACCGCCGTGGATAATGATTTTCATAGTAGATATAGGTTTCGGATTCCGGAGTTCTGTTTTTATTGAAGCCAATAATACAACCGGGCATTAATGAAGAAAGATAAGCATTTTATTTAAATACTGAGTTAATACGAGTTTCGTGGTTCGGGCTTCGTAGTGTTGAGTTTTTATCTTTTCACTGATTTTGAGTATTGTAAACCCCGCATCTCGAATCCCGTACTCTACATTAATACGAGGTTCGGGTTTCGTAGTGTTGAGTTTTTATCTTTTCACTGATCTTGATTATTTGTGAACCCCGTATCACGAACCCCGTACTTTGCATTGATACGAGTTCTGTGATTATTTTCTTTTACAAAACGAATCTCAGTTATATATATTGAACTTCAAAACCCCGAATCTCAATACCTCGCAACCCGCCCTACTTATCCTGCGGTATCGGATTAAACTGAGAGTTTTCAATAGTTAATGTCTTCGTGGTAAGATCATAATGATCATTCATAGACATGACATGAACCGTTAAATTATCAATAGAGATAGGTTCTCCAAGGTTGATATTCGTAAGGTTGGTATCTTTGATAAACCTTCCGTCAACTAAGATAACAAGTCCGGAACCTACAGCTGTCATGACGTCATTATGAATGAAAAGACCTGTATCTTCTCCCAGACCGATTCCTAAAGTTCTTGGATTATTGACTACCGCCTGGAAAAGACGTCCGATTCTTCCTCGTTGTACAAAATGGGTGTCAATAATAACATTATCGATCAATCCCAATCCTTGAGTAGTTTTAATTTCTCCTTTTAATAAAGCTTCAGAGCTGCTTCCCTGGTAGATCATATTTTAAGAAGCTGCCGCAGCACCTGCCGAAGTTCCGGAATAAATAAAATCCTGTTCCTGATATTTTAATAAAACGGTATCATGAAATCTTGTTCCACCAAGAATAGAAGTTAACCTCAGCTGATCTCCTCCGGTGAACATCATGACATCCGCAGCGTTTGCTCTTGCTACCATTGCGTCAGAATTGGCTTCCTCACGGTTGTGGATGTCAAGAACATTTACATTTTTAGCTCCAAGAAATTCAAATGCTTTTTTATATTCAGAACCTACGATCTGAGGAATTTGAGAAGCGGTGGTAACGATTTCAATAACAGAATTCTCCTTAAGCTTTGATTCGTTGATGATCTTTCTCAAGATCCCACGTTCAAAAAAATTAAGGTTCTTTTCGATATTCTGATCATAATCGGTTTCAGCAAAACTTCCTTTGTTTACAGCGCCTCCGATAACTATTAATTTTCCAATAGGTTTCGTCATGGTACAAAATTAAAAAATAATTAACATTCTTTGGCGAAATTCGTGCCATCTTTAGTTGATTTTTAATGTTTTAGGATTGTTAATTAAAATTAATTTTTTTTTAACGAATCTTTAAATGTGGTATAGTTTCATTTAGGGTTTTACATTATCTTTGGTTTTGAAAGGAGTTATTGTTAACTGTTAAAATGCCAATAGACTATGAAAATCGAAAAGATTCAGGCACTAAGAGGTCCTAACATCTGGAGCATCAGAAGAAAGAAGCTGATACAGATGAGGTTGGACTTAGAAGAAATGGAGAATTATCCTACCAATAAAATCGAAGGATTCCGGGAAAGGATTGAAAAATTAATCCCATCATTGATGACGCACCGATGCTCGGAAGGAGTGGAAGGAGGCTTTTTCCATAGAGTGGAAACGGGAACCTGGATGGGGCATGTCATTGAGCATATCGCTTTGGAAATACAAACCCTGGCGGGAATGGATGTAGGGTTTGGAAGAACCCGTGAAACAAAAAGTCCTGGAGTATATAATGTAGTATTTAATTATATCGAAGAAAATGCAGGAATATTTGCTGCAGAAGAATCTGTGAAGATTGCCGAAGCTTTGGTTGAAGGCAAAGACTATGATTTGAATGCATGTATCCATAGATTAAAAGAAATCAGGGAACGTGTCCGTCTTGGGCCTTCTACCGGAAGTATCGTGGAAGAAGCCGCTTCCAGAAGAATCCCATGGATCAGACTGGGAACAAACTCATTGGTACAGCTTGGTTATGGAGTGAACCAACAAAGATTTCAGGCTACGATTACCGGGAAAACAAGTTCTATTGCTGTAGATATTGCCTGTAATAAAGAACTCACCAAAAGAATGCTTCACGATGCAGCGATTCCAGTGCCTATTGGAGACTTGGTGGTTGATGAAGAAGGATTAAACGCTGTAATCAGAAAAATTGGGTATCCTATAGTGTTAAAACCTCTGGATGGAAATCATGGAAAAGGATCTTCCATTAATGTCAACGATTGGGATGCTGCTAAGATCGGTCTTGAACATGCTCAGAAATATTCAAGAAAAGTAATTGTTGAGAAATATATCACAGGATATGATTTCCGTATACTGGTGATCAATAATAAAATGGTGGCCGCTGCCAGAAGAGTTCCAGCCCATGTTGTAGGAGATGGCGAACTGAACCTTCAACAACTGATTGAAAAAGAAAACAAAGACCCGAGAAGAGGCTATGGTCATGAAAATGTCCTCACCGAAATTGAAGTTGATAAAGACACTTTAGAATTACTGGATAAACTTCAATATACTTTGGAAACTATTCCTCAGAGAGGGGAAGTGGTGTATCTGAAATCAACGGCTAATCTTTCTACCGGAGGAACTTCCATTGATGTAACAGATATGGTGCATCCGGAAAATATCACGATGGCTGAAAGGATTTCCAAAATTATCGGATTGGATGTCTGCGGGATTGACGTGATGGCAGAAAACCTTACACAGCCTTTAAAGGAAAGTGGGGGTGCTATTATTGAAGTGAATGCAGCGCCGGGATTCAGAATGCATCTTGCTCCAAGTGAAGGATTACCAAGAAACGTAGCTGCTCCGGTGGTTGATATGCTCTATCCTCAGGGAAAACCCTTTACCATTCCCATTATTGCGGTAACAGGAACCAATGGAAAAACAACGACAACCAGACTTATTTCCCATATTGTAAAAAGCAATGGCTACCGGGTAGGATTTACCACTTCAGATGGAATTTATATTCAAAATACTATGCTGTCTAAAGGAGATACTACAGGTCCGCTTTCTGCAGAATTTATCTTAAAAGATCCTACGGTAGAATTTGCAGTTCTTGAAACAGCAAGAGGCGGGATTTTACGTTCCGGACTTGGTTTTTCACAATGCGATATCGGGGTTTTGACCAATATTGAAGAAGATCACCTGGGAATGAATGATATTCACAGCCTGAAGGATCTTACCAAAGTAAAACGTGTCGTACTGGATAGTGTGAAGAAGAGCGGCTGGAGTGTTTTGAATGCTGACAACGAATATTCCATGAAGATTGTGAGTGATCTCGATTCTAATGTGGCTATTTTCAGTATGGATGAAAACAATCCACATATCGTAAAATTTGCCAAAGAAGGAAAAATTACCTGCGTTTATGAAGAAGGTTTTGTAACCATCAAAAAAGGAGACTGGAAAATCAGAATAGGAAAAGCCAAAGACTTCCCGATTACGATGGAAGGAAAGGCCAGATTTATGATTGAAAACGTATTGGCAGCCAGTTTGGCAAGTTATCTTTACGGATTCGGAATTGAGGATATTTCCAATTCTTTGAGAACGTTTATTCCGAGTGCTCAACTGACACCAGGAAGACTGAACGTTTTTAAATTCAAAAACTTTAAAGTGCTGATTGACTTTGCTCATAATCCTTCAGGATACGAAGCCATTGAAGATTATCTGAAAAACGTAGAATCCACCAAGAAAATCGGTATTATTTCCGGTGTCGGAGACCGAAGAGATAATGATATCAGAGAGTGCGGAAAGATTGCCGGAAGAATGTTCGATTATATTATCATCCGAAACGAGAAACATCTTCGGGGAAGAACGGAAGAGGAAATCAACGGATTGATTATTGATGGGATTAATGCTGCGGGCAGAGATGTCAGCTATGAGATTATACCTAAAGAGATTGAAGCATTAAAACATGCCATGGGAATGGCGGAAGAAGGAACATTTATCACTGCTTTAAGTGATGTTATTTCCAATGCTATTGATCTGGTTCAGGAATATCAGGCCAAGGAATTGCTGGAAGACGATAAAAACGTATAAATACATCTTTATAGAACTTATTAAATTGCAATACGGAATAAAAAACGTATTGCAATTTTTGTATATACTGTGTTATAGCTAGTTATTTTATAACATACAAAAAACAATCTAAATTTCATCATTACGGTTTCCCGTAGGGTTACCAATACATTCGTCCTTATATTTACGGAGTTTGTATAAACTAAAAGTACAAGAAAGTTTTTTTAATGCCTTCCCATAAGGGAAGGTTTTTTGTTTTATTAGTTGCAGACAAAATATAAAATATCCTTGTTTATGGTAACAGCTTTATTTTGGCAGAGTGATTCTGGTAGTGTTCAAAGGTTTAAGAAAAGCGATCTTTTTCTCGGCTACCATTTTTTCGAACAGTTTGTTTCTTTCAGGGATAGGTAAATTAATGATTTGATCCAGTTCATTGATATCTGAACCGTTCCAACCTCCATTTTTCTTATGATCTTCCCTTATTTTCTCAATTATTTTAGCTTCTATTTCTTCCATGTTTTCCATGGTTCAAATATACTATTTAATAAACATTTCATAAAATAAAACGATCCATCCGATTCCACATGTCCAGGTAATAAATCCAATCAGCTTCACCTGCCAGTCCGGGCTTTGAAATAGCAGGCAATCTTTAATAAAATCTTTCATATTTCTAAGATACTTTGATTGAACGTTTTTTGTTTACGGAAATCCGTAACGATTATTTTTTTATGTTAAATCTCTGATTAAAATAGGGTGTTTTTCCTTCACTATTTTGGGAGTTACAGGCTTAATTTTGCTCAAAATAAATAAAATGAAATCCATGAGAACAATCAATTACATCGTTATACATTGTACAGCAACACAGCCAGATGTTAAAATAGAGAGCATTAAAAGGTATTGGAAGGAAAACCTGAAATGGAAAAATCCAGGGTATCACTATATGATAAAAGCGGATGGAGAAATAGTAAATACTTTGCCCATCGACCAGGTATCTAATGGAGTTGCAGGGTGGAATTCTCGAATTATCAATATATCATACATTGGAGGCATTGATAAAAGCGGCCATCCAAAAGATACAAGAACGGAAGAGCAAAAAAAATCTATGGTAAAGCTGTTAAGAGAATTAAAATCAACATTTCCTAAAGCTAAAATTCAAGGACATAGAGATTTTCCCAATGTTCATAAAGCTTGCCCTAGTTTTGATGCTAAGAAAGAATATGCTGGTTTATCATAAGGTGAAGTACTGTAAGGCTGTTTTTAAATAAGATTATAGGAAGCTTAATATAACAAACAATTCAAAACAAGGCCTTACGGTTTCCCGTAGAGTATACCTGCAGACTATCCGTATATTTACAATGTTTGTGAAAACACAGCGTACATGTCAATTTTTTTTATCCTCCTTTGTTGGGGGATTTTTTATGATTGGAGAGGTCTTCAGGAATAAAAAATAAAACCTCCGGAATTTCGGAGGTTTGTTTCTATAAGTTTTCCCAGGTTTTCTTTATACTCTGCATTTTTTTAAGATAAAAATACAAAGGAATAAGTTCTAATCTGAGAGTAAAGCTGATTGTTGAATTGACAAACGGGATAATCGCCATCATCACAAGACAAATAGCAATGCCTATGATTGCATCAATGATTGCTGCCTGTGGAGCCCAATCTTGTTCAAACCAAAGTCCGTAGGCTACAATCCCTTTAAATAAAAACAAGACGCAGATCAAAAGTCCGGTCATTGAATAGGGATGATTGGCATCCATCCCATATAAAGATAAAGAGACATGAGTCATCAGAGAGCCTGCCATCAAAAAAATAGCAGCCAGTGCGCCTCCGATTAAAAAGATCCATAAGAAAACTTTAATCCAGGTGGGTAATAAGTTTCTTCTTCGTGTTAAAGTGTGGTTTTCAAATTCTGCAAAAGCGGTTGGCTTTTCTTCCATGGAGTATTAGTTTTATAAGGTTTTTATCCGAAAAAAGCATTGGAACTACCGATCCAGATGGCATCTTTTTTATTGAAATCTACATTGACCATGGCGGCTTTTGTCATTCTTCCAAGATTTTCCAATAGGATAGGGCGTTCGTCATTTTCCCGCCAAATATACAACAAACGGATCTCCGCTTTTGAAAAATCTCCGTTGATATCTTCAAAAATGGGTTCATAGTAGACTTTTCTCTGCAAAATATAGTTTTCTTTATCCTGAATAGCCTCTATAATTTCTCTTGTAGGGTTTAAATTAACGCCACTTCCCGCAAATGAAAATAAAGGTTTTAATACAAAATCATTCAGGTTTTCATGTTCCGGGAATTCATGCAGGAAATAGCTCTTTGGAACAAACTCATGCTTCAGTAAAGGCAAAAGGAACTTTGATATTTTAAAGAACCAATTCGGGTGAGTGATCCATTTGACATCCACTTCCTCCCGGAAATCAAATTCTGTAGTAAGATCAGGAATATTATCCAGTTCGTCAAATATCACACGGTTGTAGATTCTTTTGATTTCGGTTAGCTTCCCATTATTTTCATAATAGAGCTTTCGTCCTTCTTTCTTTATTTTCGTCAGACATACGGTTTTGATGCCTATTAATTTTTCTGTGAGAGCAAAATCAATAGCCGTTTTCTGTCTTTCCGGAAAAATTTCGAGTAAGATAACATTTTCAGGATTTTCATCTCCTACAATCAGTTCTTTTAAATAGTTTTTAAAAGTTTCATGCGGCATAGGATTTCTGATCTCTGAAAGAAAAGGATAGACTTCACAATACGTTTCCTCATATACTTTCTGGAAAGCATACAAAGAAGGAAATGCCTGAAGCTCTATCAGCTGAGGTTCTATTGCTCCGTTTTCACTTTTACAGACTCCAAAATCTATGGTGAAAAAATGGGGCTGATTGGTATCATTGGGAACTCTACAGTTTTCAGGAATGGCTTTTTGAAGAAGTTCTGCCGGCATTGCCTTAATCTGACTGATAATACTTTCGCTGGCGTCTATAAGTTTATTCTCAAATTCTTTGGTCAAAAAAATAGGACTTTCTGAAACTCTGAACGTAGGTTCTGTTCCTCCTTTTTCTGCCAGGATACTTTTGAGCTGACTGTATTTTTCCTCCGAAAACTCCTGATTGTACTGTTTTCTGTATTTTGGGATCATATTTTTTTTTCTTTTGTGATGTTAAAAAATCG
>CBFQYI010000190.1:0-8392 GCA_965720825.1 uncultured Chryseobacterium sp.
TTGAAGGATGAATATCGAACGTATCAGACAGCCATTTATTGAAACTTTTCCAGGTGATTTTTCAAACAACCCTATGCAGAGAAACACTCCAAAGGTTTTATTTGCCATCATTAAACCTGCAGGCTTTGATAAACCTGAACTGATTGCTTTTAACGAAGCCTTATCAGAGGAAATAGGCCTGGGAAAATATGAAGATAAAGACCTGAACTTCCTGGTTGGAAATAGTCTTCCGGAAAACGTTCGAACCTACGCCACAGCTTATGCAGGACATCAGTTCGGAAACTGGGCAGGACAGCTTGGAGATGGAAGAGCCATACTTGCCGGTGAAATTACCAATAAGGCAGGAAAAAAGACCGAAATTCAATGGAAAGGAGCCGGAGCAACTCCATACTCAAGACATGCAGACGGAAGAGCAGTATTAAGGTCTTCTGTACGCGAATATCTTATGAGTGAGGCTATGTATCACTTAAATATTCCAACAACAAGAGCGCTTAGCCTGGCTTTTACAGGTGAAGATGTAATGCGTGATATCATGTATAACGGAAATCCAAAGTTAGAAAAAGGAGCAGTAGTTATCAGAACTGCTGAAAGTTTTTTACGTTTCGGACATTTTGAACTTATGTCTGCCCAAAGAGAATACAACAATCTTCAGGAGCTTGCCGACTTTACCATTGAAAACTATTACCCGGAAATTACTGCGACCGACAGTAAGAAATACAGAGACTTTTTTGAAAACATCTGTACCCGAACTGCTGACTTAATGGTTGAATGGTTCAGAGTAGGCTTTGTACATGGAGTGATGAACACAGATAATATGTCAGTTCTCGGATTAACCATTGATTACGGCCCCTATTCCATGATGGACGAATATGATTTGAATTTCACGCCTAACACAACAGACCTTCCGGGAAGAAGGTATGCATTCGGAAAACAGGGACAAATTGCCCAGTGGAATCTTTGGCAGCTTGCTAATGCTCTTCATCCGTTAATCAAGGATGAAAAGTTTTTAGAAGATACTTTAAATAATTTCGGAACTTATTTTTGGGAAGCTCATGACCAGATGCTCTGCAAAAAGTTCGGTTTTGATCAGCTTCAAAAAGATGATGAAGAATTTTTCACCAACTGGCAAAGTCTTATGCAAGAACTTCAGTTGGATTACACTTTGTTTTTCAATCAACTGAAAAAGATAACCCAAGACACAAACATATCAGAGCATTTTAAAGATGTGTCTTATATTATTCTGAATAAAGAAAAGCTGGAAAAGCTAAATAGTTTTATCAAAAGCTATGAAGCCAGAAAAGCTTTAAACTCCATTTCGGAACAAGACTCTTTAGCCATAATGGAAAAAACAAATCCAATATTTATACTCCGAAATTATCTTCTCTACGAATGTATTGAAGAGATCAGCAATGGCAAAAAAGAGATGCTGGAAAAGCTCATTAAAGCCCTCGAAAATCCATATCAGGAAATATACCCTGAGTTCTCTGCCAAAAGACCGTCTGGATATGATGATACGGCCGGATGTTCCACACTTTCATGCAGTTCGTAATTAACAAATATTCATAAAAAATTAAAAAACACGTAATTATTTTCATTTTTTTATTACATTTACTAACATCTTTAAACGTAAACCAAATGAAAACAAAATTACTATTCCTTTTCCTAATCTCTTTTGTATTTGGAAATGCACAGATTCTCACAGAGACTTTTCAGGGTACGACATTTCCTCCAACAGGATGGACAACCGGAACAAATGTGGCTTCAAGACCTTGGGGATTTACCACAACCATATTTAACGCAACCGGACAAGCGACATTCAATATCAATGGTGGAAAATCTGCCGGTATAGGATGGATTGCTCAGGCGCAGGACGCTCATTTAACAAGTCCCTCTTTTAGTTTAGTAGGTACAACAAGTCCAGTACTAAAGTTCAATGCTAAAATTGGATACGAATACATGGTTGATCCAAATCCTAACGGAGATTTAAAAGTAGAAGTTTCCACAGATGGAGGAACTACCTGGAATCAGGTATGGGTTGAAGAAAACTATGGCGTATATACTGATTATGAAACACTAGCAATTACCGTGAGTTTGGCTTCATATGCAGGACAAGCCAATGTTAAATTCAGATTCCGTTATGTTGCAAATGACGCAGACAGCCTTTCCATAGATGATGTACAGGTTTTAGCAAGTGCCACATTAGCTACTCAGGAAACCAATGCTAAAGTAAAAGACTTTACAAACATCTATCCAAACCCTACAAAAGGAGAAATCAATATAAAAACAGACAAAAAAATTAAATCTGCCACAGTAATTGATGCAAGTGGAAAATCTCTACTCAACAACACTTCAGAAAGATTGGATATTTCTTCACTTCCAAAAGGAGTTTATCTATTAAAAGTAGACTTCTCAGACGGAACTTCCAAAACCGAGAAAGTAATCAAACAATAACAACGTTTATACAAACTTTTATAACCACCAATTTTGGTGGTTTTTTTATTTTACTTTTGCAAAAAATTTGACCCGTGTCCTTTATCAAAACAAAATTTACCAATTTTTTAAAACTACTTTTCCCATCCTCTTATACCGAGCTGGCTGTATTTCTTTTTTTCATTGTTTGTTATGGAATATTAGGATCTTATATTGCCCTTCATTACAGGATTATTTTTGACAGCAGGATTCCATGGGATGCCTATTTCAGCTTCGACAACAAATCTATCCTTATGACTGGAGGCAGCTTTGAGAGACACCCTCTATCCTACTATTTTTTTAACTGGGTAAGAGAATTTGCATTATTTATTTCAGGAGGAAAAATGGATGCCACCTTCAGACTCACGCTGGCATGGCTCAGTAATATTATCATTACATTAAATATTATTCAGGTATTTAAATATTTAAAGAATATCATTCAGCTTCCTTTATGGCTAAGCCTTTTAATCATACTATTCTTTGGAACCTTTTCCACTAATATCATCTTATCTTTTACTCCAGAGAACTTTACCTACACCTTATTTTTACTATCGCTATACAATTACTATGCGGCAATAAAACTAAGGAAAGAAGAGAAAATACCCGCTACAGCCTTATCACTGGCTGGCATTACTATCGGAGGGCTTACTATTACCAACTTTGTAAAAGTTTTCATTCCTCTCCTTTTTGAGAAAGGAATTTTTACCAACTGGAAGAAATTCGGAAACGCAGCACTAAGGGTAATCGTTGCGGTCATTTGTTTTGTACTGCTTTATCTGAACAGAATTGATTTTAAATACCAGAATATCTTTTCAAAAACCAATCAGCAATATGAAAAGTTCTCCAATGTAGAATCAATGCCTACATGGGATATGATCCTTTCATTCTTCTTCGGAGGCAATATTCTTTTCCCGGGATTCATCATGTCAGACAAGCATAATATGAAAGGGTTTAATTTCAAAGGACTTTATATGGATGTTTATTCATCACCCCTTTCCTACTTTTTCATCGGTACATTATTAATCCTGATAAGTTGGAGTTATTTTAAAAACTTTAAAAACAAATGGGTTCAGATAATTGTTATTTCGTTTTTAGTTGACATCATCATCCATTGTGTGATGAGGTTCGGCCTTCACACTTCCTACATCTATGGAGGACATTTTGTTTTTGTATATCCTCTTCTTTTAGGATGGCTCTTTTTTGCTTACAGATCATCACCGAAAATGATGCCATTGTTAACATTCATTGTGGCAATATTATTTACCTATTTGTTAGTCAATAACATCTTTAGAATGACAGAGTTCTTCTGGTTTATGGAAAATTATTATCAATAAAAAAAAGCTGAGAAATATTCTCAGCTTTTTGTTTTTATGTTGAAATAAATTCTTCCTATTTTGCCTCGGCACAGAAAATTCTATACTGTACTGCTACTGCAGATTTAAAGTATTCTCTGATCTTGGAAAGATCACTGGCAGCACTTTGTTTTGTGAAATAACTTCCAGCTAAAATTTTATAATTAGGTCTTAAAGAAGCATCAGTCTCTACTTTCAGATTCGGGAATCTTTTTCTAAAATAAGACTTCACCTCATTAGCCTCCTCATTACTTTTTACCGTTGTAATCTGGATTTTGAACCCTAAAATTCTAGGATTTTTCTTACAGATTTCAGCATTGGTAAGTTCTCTGCTCGGCACAAAGATCTTAGGTGGTTTTGTATTGATTCCTGTAGAAATCCCACTATCACC
Organism: uncultured Chryseobacterium sp.; assembly: GCA_965720825.1. Taxonomy (GTDB): domain Bacteria; phylum Bacteroidota; class Bacteroidia; order Flavobacteriales; family Weeksellaceae; genus Chryseobacterium. Next base: position 4,213 of record CBFQYI010000190.1, read on the forward strand.
ATTACTGAAATCTTTGGGAGAATTTGTTGGAGCAACTTTCGCACACTTTCCTTCAATTCCTTCCAAAGCAGCATTTACTTTGGAATCCATTGTCATAACAAGCTCTGTTCCTGACAGGGTATCCTTTTTAACAACTTGCTGTGCTTCAATATTATAAAATCCAAATAATGATAATATCGAAAATATTTTGATTAGATTTCTCATTTAAACTTGTTTCCGCAAATTTATACAAATTAAAAAACTATACCAAACTGGTTATTTAGAATCAATACAAATTAAACGTAAATGATATTTTCCCTTTTCGATATACCGTTAAATTCCTGTTAAAAATATTATTTTTGCGGAATTGATTGAATGTTCAATAATTTACTAACATAAGATAATTTAAATGATTAGTTGGAGAAAGCATTATAAAAAAACGTTGATCGCAATAGGCTTATTGCTATCAACCAGTGCTTCATTTTACGGGCAAGACGGCGATCCTAAAAACGGAGAGAAACTTTTCAAAGCGAATTGTACTGCATGTCACGCGCTGGACAAACAAGTTGTAGGACCACCATTAAAAGGGGTTGTAGAACGAGTAAAGACAGAAGGTGGTGTAGACAAAGATTGGCTTCACAAGTGGATCAAAGACAACAAAGCTCTTAGAGCTTCTGGGGATAAATACGCCAATGAGATTTTTGAGAAGTTTAACAAGACTGAAATGCAGGTCTTTCCAAATCTTACAGATAAGGATATTGACGACATTTTAGCTTTCACAACTAACCCTCCTGCTCCGGAGGAGAAAAAACCGGAAGCAACTCCTGCAACTGACGCTACTGCGGCAGCTCCTGCAGACAAAACTACAACAAACGTTGTCATTATTTCTCTTTTAGCGATCGCAGGTTTACTGGTTTGGATCTTGGTTAAACTAAGACAATTGGTAAAACTAGGTCAGTCTGAAGATTTAGCTGGACTTAACGAAACAAGAGTTCGTTCTTTCAGTGAAATGTACGAGAAGTTCCACTTCATTGGTAAAGGTCTATTGGCAATCCTTGCTATTTTAGCCGCTTACGGAGTATGGAACTGGTTAATGTGGATCGGGGTTTACAAAGGGTACAAACCAGAGCAACCTATCTACTTCTCTCACAAAATTCACGCTGGAGAACAGAAAATTGACTGTCAGTTATGCCACTCTAGTGCTAAATACGGAAAAGTATCTGAGATTCCTTCTATGAACGTTTGTATGAACTGTCACAGAACAATTTCTGAATACAACGCAGATCACTACATGGAGCCAGGAAAAGACAAGGCATTCTATGACGGAGAAATCCAGAAGATCTACGCTGCAACAGGTTGGGATCCTGCAAAACAACAGTACACAGGAAAAACACAGCCGGTTGAATGGACAAGAATCCACAACATGCCAGATTTCGTTTACTTCAACCACTCTCAGCACGTAATTGCTGGAGAACAAGCAATCATCAATTCTTTCAACAAAAAGAATCCTAACAACAAAATTGATGTTGTATGTAAAGCTTGTCACGGTAAAATTGATACAATGAATGTTGTTCAAATGGCAAACGACTTTACTATGGGATGGTGTATCGAGTGCCACAGAACGACTGAAGTTGATATGAACAACGGTTATAATAAAGAGTACTTCAAAAATCTACATGACAAGTTGAAAAAACAATATCCACAAGATGGAGGTAAAATCACTGTAGATGCAATTGGAGGTCTTGAGTGTGGTAAATGTCATTATTAATAACTAAAAAATTAGAAGTATAAATGGCTTCAAACAAAATACAATTCAGAAGTATTCATGAACTTAAAGATCCGGCTTTGAATAATAAGCTGGCTCAGAAAGAGTTTCAGGAAGAAATTCCGGTAGAAGATTTCCTTGGAGATGCTGAGAAAAACGGATCTAGTACTTCAAGAAGAGATTTCCTTAAATTACTAGGATTCTCTACAGCAGCAGTTACATTAGCTGCCTGCGAAGCTCCGGTAATCAAAACGATTCCTTATGTGGTAAAGCCGCATGACATTATTCCGGGAATCCCTAATTATTACGCTTCAACATATTTTGACGGTTTCGACTTTGCTAGTGTTTTAGTAAAAACCCGTGAAGGGAGACCTATCAAAATTGAACCAAACCCGGCTGGTGGTGATTTAGGTAAAACTAACGCAAGAGCTCAGGCAAGTGTTCTTTCTCTTTATGATAACGATAAAGTAAAGCAGCCTAAACTAGACGGTAAAGATGAAACTTTCGATAAAGTAGACAGTTTTGTTATCAAAGGGTTGGAAGAAGCTAAAGCGTCAGGCAAAAAGATTGTGGTTTTATCACACTCTTTTGCTTCACCAACTTTCAAAAAGTTATTCGCTGAATTCAAAGCTAAATATCCTACAGCTGAATTAGTAACTTATGATGCTTTCCCTTACTCTGCAGGATTAGATGCAGCACAGGAAGTATTCGGACAAAGAGCATTACCTGTTTATGACCTTAACGGTTCTGAGTTGGTAGTTTCTTTCCAGGCTGATTTCTTAGGAGATTATAACGCTTCAAGCTTAGAGACTTCTTATGCAGCAGCTAGAAAACCGGGAGCAAACATGTTGAGACACATTCAGGTGGAGTCTAACATGTCATTAACTGGTGCTAACGCTGATTCAAGATACAGATTAAAACCAAGTGCTGTAAACAAAACTTTAGTTGAAGTTTACAATGCAATCGTAGGAGGCGGTACTACTGATAAGACTGCAACTGAAATTGCTAACGAACTAAAAGCAAAAGGAAGCAAAGCTGTAGTTTTCGCTGACGGTTCTAAAGGAGCGCAGGTTTTAGCACACTTAATCAACCAAAAATTAGGTTCAGTAGCTTTCACAGGTAAGGCAAACTTCCTTAAAGAATTCAACGGTGCTAAATACCAGGAATTCTTAGGATGGGTAAACGGTGGACAAGTTGGTGTATTAATTACAAACAACGTAGACCCTATCTACTCTCATCCAAAAGGAGAAGATTTCAAAAAATCTTTATCAAAAGTTCCTTACGTAGTTGCGGTAGCAGATAAGAAAAATGAAATGTACAAAGCAGCGAAAGCTGTAATTCCGGTGGCAAACTGGTTAGAGTCTTGGGGAGATATCGAACCACAGACTGGAGTATATTCACTAATGCAGCCTACAATCCAGAAAATCTACAAATCAAGACAGATTGAAGAGTCTCTATTGGTTTGGAAGAATGGTAAAAACAATGCAGCAAACAACTACTACGATTATTTAAAAGCAAGCTCTGCTTCTCTTTTAGGTGGTACTTCTTTCAACAAAGCATTGTATAATGGTATCAACGCTTCTACGAATGCAACTACTCTTGCTTATGCAGGAGGAAACGCTGCTCAGGCTGTTGCTGAACTAGGAAACTTTAAAGCTTCTGAATTAGAATTAGTATTATACACTAAGACTTCAATGGGAGACGGTACTCAGGCAAACAACCCTTGGTTACAAGAATTACCTGACCCAATCACAAGAATGTCTTGGGATAACTACCTTACAATTTCTCCTAAAGATGCAGAGAAATTTGCAATTGACAACGATCTTAACGCGAGAATGCAGTTGGATGGTTCTATTGTAAACCTTACTGTAAACGGAGTTAAAATAGAAAACGTTCCTGTATTTGTACAACCAGGACAAGCTGAAGGATCTGTAGGTCTTGCGCTTGGTTATGGTAAGAAAAACTCAGGAGCAACTGCTGATACGGGTGTAAATGCTTATCCTTTATTTGATGGTTCTAACCTTGTTCTTTCAGGTGTTAAAATTGAAAAAACAGGAGAAGATCACGAGTTCGCAGGTATCCAGCTTCAAAATACATTAATGGGTCGTTATGAAATCGCGAAGGAAGTTCCTTTAGCTGAATTCATTAACGTTGCTTTTGATGATGAGCACAAAGGATGGAACAAGCCTTTGGAATACCATACGATCAGCGGAGCACTTCCAGCGAGAAAAATCGACCTTTGGGATGCTTTTGATGATACAGATGGACCTCACTTTAACTTATCAATCGACTTGAACTCTTGTACTGGTTGTGGAGCATGTATTATTGCTTGTCAGGCAGAAAACAACGTTCCTGTAGTAGGTAAAGAAGAAGTAAGAATGTCTAGAGATATGTACTGGTTAAGAATTGACCGTTACTACTCTTCAAGACAGAAAG
>CBFQYI010000191.1:0-8369 GCA_965720825.1 uncultured Chryseobacterium sp.
GTAAAAAGATCAAAAAACAGGATAACAGTTTCATGATTTCAGAGTTTAAACAGGGGAATGATTTTCCGGATCTAAAATAAAGTTTTTCTCTTAATTTTAAAAATAGATAGACTTCTCTATTTTTTATCTACATTTGTAAAAATTTTCACGATGAAAAAGGAAAAAGTACGCGAAAGAATTATCAGGGTTGCTTCAAATTTGTTTTATAAGCAAGGCTATAATTCTACGGGAATCAATCAGATTATTGCTGAGGCTGACATTGCGATTGGTTCTTTGTACAATCATTTTTCATCTAAGAATGATCTTCTCCAGGCTTATCTTGTCAAAGAAGAATTGGATTGGTTTGAAGGATTTGAAAAAAGCATATCCAAGCTTTCAGACCCGAAAGGAAAACTTCTTGCACTTATTGATTACAGAAAAAAGCTACAGCAGACTTCAAAGTTTGCAGGATGTCATTTCATTAAAATTGTTTCCGAAATAGGAGAGGGTAATCCTTCTGTTTCAGGTTTTGCCAAACAACACAAAGAAAAACAAAAAGATTTGATTAAGGCCCTTGTTAATGAATGTGCTGCAAAAGGTTCAATAGCTGATCCTGATTTAACAGCAGAAAATATTTTCCTTTTAATAGAAGGAGCGGTTGTTACCTCTACCATCAACAGGCAAAATGATTCATTTGATCAGGTAAAAAAAATGATGCAGGGTTTATTACCCTAATTTTTTTTAGTATTTAAAAATAGATATATCTATATAAAAATGAAATGTAAGTGTTTGAAATTATTAGTGATATTGTTTGGGCAGTTGTTGACGATTATGGATATTTTTATCATCAATGTATCCATACCTTCCATACAGCGTGATCTTCATGCCACTCATGGAGAAATGCAGTTTATGATTGCTGCCTATCTTATTGGTTTTGCTTCTTTACTCATTACAGGAGGGAGGCTGGGTGATCTGTACGGAAGAAAAAAGGTGTATGTGATTGGATTATTAGCTTTTATGATAAGCTCTGTTGTGTGTGGATTTTCTGCAGGAGCTTACCAGTTGGTCATCGCAAGATTTGTACAGGGAATAAGTGCAGCGATAATGGCGCCTCAGGTACTTTCGATGATACAGATTCTGTTTCCCGATCATCAGGAACGGACTCAGGCGATGGGTTGGTACGGAATTACCATTGGAATAGGAACTGTTTTGGGGCAGTTTCTCGGAGGCTATTTTTCATCTCTGACAATGATAGAAGAACCCTGGAGACTCATTTTTCTGATGAATATTCCCATATGTTTACCAGCCATTTTCCTTGCCTTAAGATTATTAGACGAATCCAAAATGGATGTGAAACAGTCTTTTGACTGGATTGGAGTTTTAATTCTTTCTGCAGGATTGTTCTGTGCTACTTATGCTTTAACCCTCTCTGAACACGAAGGGCTTGACTTTAAAAATGTTTCATTAATGATTATTTCAGCCGGAGTTTTATTCACTTTTATTAAAAATCAAAGAAAAAGAATCCAAAAAGAACAAGCTTATCTGATTGATTTTGAGTTGTTCCGTTATAAAAATTTCAATCTTGGAATTATAGCAGTTTCTTTCTTTTTTATCATGTTAGATTCCTATTTTTATATTCTGTCTCTCTTTTTTCAGGATGGATTAAAGATCAGCCCATTAAAAGCAGGAGAGATTATTGTTTTTCAGGGATTGGGTTTTATTCTGGCTTCCGTTCTTTCAGTAAAACTGATTTTAAGATATGGAAAAAAAGCCCTGATGGCCGGACTTGGTTTTATTATTCTTATCCTTATGCTCCAATTGTTTTTGTTCAGGACACAGGCAGGTTTTCCGGTTTTTTGTCTGCTGTTGTTTTTGCATGGCTTGGGAATAGGCTCTATCATTCCTTCACTGGCGAACATAGCGATGTCGGGTATGTCTGAAAAGCTGATCGGGAATGCATCAGGTGTTTATAATACATTTCAGCAGATTGCAGCTATTTTAGGAATTGTTGCTGTGGGAAGTGTTTTCTATTATTTTCTTGGAGAAAAGCCTGATGTACAAAATTATCACAATGCCTTCTCTGTTGCTTTGCTGATTAATATTTTCTGTCTGATTTTTGTAATGATCTGTATTTTTAAAGTTCCGGATCATGTTCTTCCTGAGATAAAGACTAACAAATAAAAAACAGATCTTGTTTTTAAGGTTATTTTGATGAGGTTTTCATTTCATGTAAAGTTGCTTTTGCCATATTTTTGGTCACTTCAGTAGGAGAGTGGCAGTCGCAGTTGCTGAGTCCAATCACATAAACATCTTCAGCAGGAATGTAAACTCCCATACTTTTAAATCCGAAGACACTTCCTCCATGCTCACGGTCAGGAATTCCATTGATGTCTTTCAGATGCCATCCGTAGCCATAGGTAAATTCTTCACCATTATTCAGTTTATATTTCTGAAAAGCCTTTTGGGTTTCTCTTAAATCCAATATTAAATTTTGATTCAAAGCCTGCTGCCATTTCAGCATATCATCTGCTGTTGACATCAGCGATCCGGAAGAGAATGGAACACTGAAACTGATGACCGTTTTATTCACAAATCCCTGCTCTTTTTTGTGATATCCATAAGCTCTTTGGGGAATAACTTTTCTGTCAGAAGCATAATAAGAGTGGTTCATTCCTGCTTTCTCAAAGATATTTTTCTTAATAAAATCTTCATAAGAGGTTCCGGAAACTAGCTCAATGATATATCCCAAAACGACATAGCCGGAATTGTTATAATCAAACTTTTCTCCGGGTGCGAAATCAACAGGTTCGTTTTTGAAAAAATTCACCATTTCTTCCGGTTTCATTTCTTTTTGGGCAATGGAAGAGATAGACTTCATTTTGGTAAAATCTTTAATTCCTGAAGTATGCGTCAGAAGATGATGAATGGTGATCTTATCTCCGTTGGGATAATCTTTGATGTATTGGGAAATGGGATCATTGACATTCAGTTTTCCTTGTTGCTCAAGCAGCAGAATAGCCACGGCAGTAAACTGTTTGGTCATTGAACCCATTTGAAAAACATTCTCAGGGGTCATATTGACGCTAAGTTCAAGATTGGCTTTCCCAAATGCTTTCCGATACAGATTTTTTCCGTTCTGACTAATGAGAAAAACACCGCCAGGCTCATTTTTATTCCCGAATTCAGTCTGGATAATGCTGTCAATTTTCTTTTCAAATCTTTTTGATAGTGTCTGAGCATCGGTTGTATTGCTTAAAAATGCAAGTAGAACAAATGGGGTTATCAGTTTTTTAATAATCATATCTATGTATTTTGTTATACAAAGATATGATTTATTTTAATTACTATGTTATGCAATATAGTAAGATGCGTTTTATTTTTAAAAACAATAAAATTGATTTTCTAAAAATTATTTCAAGACAGAGATGAGCAACATCATTGGTCTGCGGAGTTCTTCTTTCATCTCCGGGATTTCTTTCAGCATTTCCTGACTTGGCTCAGGTTCAATAACTTCTTTGAGGGTGAAGCCGTGTTTTAATAATGTATTTAAATAAGAAGTTAAAGTGCGGTGGTATTTAATGACATTTTCCCCCAGAAAAGTCGTATTCCTTTTTCCTTCTATAAAATAACGGTCTACCGGCCAGCTGATTTTTTCACCGGTTTTATCATATATCCAATCCTGACCACCTTCTGCAGTGAAAACAGGATGTTCTACAGAAAAAACAAATGAGCCGCCGGGTGTAAGCCATTTATAAATATTTTGAGCAATGCTATCGAATGATTCTACATAATGTAAAGTGAGAGAACTGAGTATTAGATCAAATTTTTCGGCAGGATAATCCATTTCTTCCAGAGCTTTTCTTTCATATTGAATTCCTTCCAGATTATTGATCTCTTGTGCTTTTGCCAGCATTCTTTCTGAAAGATCAATTCCTATCACTGATTTTGCTCCGTTTTCCATAGCATAACGACAATGCCATCCGAAACCACATCCAAGATCCAGAATGTTTTTTCCATGAAAATCCGGCAGCATATTTTTCAAAGTATGCCATTCTCCGGCACCTTCCAGCCCAATCTGAGAGCGAAGCATTTTTTCGTACTGGTTAAAAAATGATGGGTTGTCGTATTTATTTTCTTTCATAGCTTCAAAAAATTAAGGTTCTTAATGATCTATCCTTGTCAAGGTTTTAAACCTTGACAAGGATCAAAGATTGCTGTTCTTTCTGTTAGTAAACTCAGATATTTCAGATTTTGAAATGTAAATTTACAACAATATCAGAGTTCAGAGATTTTTGATCCCTGAAAAATAAAAGCTGAATGTAAAACATCCAGCCTTATATCAATTCTTTATTGAAATATTTTTAATTAGCTTCTGCATACTTTTTAAAATTATCAAGGATAGCCTGCCAGCCACCTCTCTGCATGTCTTCAGGATTCTCGCTTTCAGGATCGAAAGCAACATCTACATTGGTGTAACCATTATTTTCTTTAAAGTCAACGCGTACCTGTCTTCCGTCCGGCATGGTATACGTAAAGTTTTCACCATCTTTTATTTCATTGTAAACAGCTTCAAAGTCGAAACCGAAACTTCCGTCTTTGGCTTCCATTCTTGCAGCATATTTTCCACCTACTTTCATATCGTTGGAAGCAGAGGGACAGTGCCATGAAGGATCAGCAAAGTTCCATTGGGTGATGTGTTCAGGATGGGTGTAATAATTCCATACTTTTTTTGAATCTGCATTGATGGTAGCAGAAACTGTGATTTTTTGGCTCATTTTTTATGGGTTTAATGTTGTTAGTAATAATTCGTCAAGTTTTTCCAGTGTGGCCATCATTCCCTGTTCCATACCCATCTCGATAATGGTTTCCAGATCTGTTAAGGATTGGTAGGAGACAATAGTTTCTACAAGGGTGTTTTCATTTTTATCGGTGAAAGTAACTACCCATTCTGCCTGAGGTAAATCTGTGTTGATTTCTCCCTTTTCATTGCAGAATGCATCGCTGGAAGTATAAGAATCAATTGGATTGATCTTGTGATAGCCAACCCAACTCCAGTATTCTTTACCGCTAGGTTCTACCATTGCATAATGCCAGTGTCCGCCTTCACGGAATTCCATTGACTTTGTTTTTGTGGTTAGTGGTTTCGGAGCAAACCAGCGATCAAGAAGTTCACTTTTCGTGTAGCAATCCCAGACCAATTGTCTGTGGGCCATAAACTCACGTCTGATGGTTAAGGTGTTCTTTTCCTTATCTGCAAGGAAATCGAACTGAAGAAGATGTTTCATATTAATATTTTTATAGTTTAGTTGTTGTATTAACTTTATTTCTGCGGGCTTTTCAGGGTTGCCAGTAACGTATCAAGCTGTTCGAAACGGCTTTCCCATATCTTTCTGAACTGTTCCAGCCAATGATCTATTTCTTTCATTTTATCAATTTCTAAAAAGTAATAAATTTCTCTTCCCTGATGATTTTGGGTCACCAGTTCGCACTCTGTCAGAATTTTCAGATGTTTTGAAACGGCCTGTCTGGTGGTATCAAAATGCTCTGCTATGGCATTGGGTGTCATCGCCTGTACTGCGATCAGTGCAATAATAGCTCTTCGCGTAGGATCTGCTATAGCCTGAAAAATATCTCTTCTCATAGATGATAATTTTTTAATGAAACCATATGGTTGCAAATATATATGCAACTTTTCGGTTTCGCAATTTTTTTTGATGAAACTTATAAATCAGAAATTAAAAAACAATAGATGATGTTTATTAATTGATTTTAAATCAGTTGTTTGCGGTAGGTTTGGGTAAATTTTATCTTTTGTTTTCCCGCATGGCTTTGATCAATCGGTCATTTCTTTTGTCTGCTCTTTCATTATTTAAAGAAAGTACAGCCCAAATAGCAGCAGGAAGCCATCCGATCAGAGTGATCTGTAAGATAAGGCAGATAATTCCGGTGAAGACTTTTCCACGGACGATAAAAGATAAGAAGGGAAGTAAGATGGCTAATAACATGATTTTAAGTTTTTATTTGAATTAATTTTAACGGGACTGAGGATCGAAATACGCTTTAAAAGTGAGAGGATCTTCCGTTTTATCCTCCGCTTCTTCTAGATATTCCAAATACTCTTCCTGATGTTTCTCCATATAAACAAGCACAATAGCGAGGTTTACAAAGAGATTTTTGTCTTTTGAACCCAAATTTAATGCCGTTTTTAAATACTCCAGTGCTGTTTCATTTTCTCCCATATCCGAGTAAATAGCACCAATATTGATTAAAGCTGAAGTGTTTTCAGGTTCAATCAATAAAATTTCATCTAATTCTTTAATCAACAGATCATTTAAAGTATCCCAATGGTCTTCATTTTCCCATCTTTTAGCCTGAAGTTTTTTTACGTTTTCTAATCTTGTTGTTATCGTACTCATTATTTAGAATTACAGAATGGATGTTTACTTATAAAGTGCAAATTTAGCTTTTTACTCTTTAAGTCCATCCAGTATGGCAGCTTTCAGGATTTCAATGTTGATATCTTTCAATGCTTTAAATTTAATACAATATCCAGTGACGCTTGCTTTCCCTATTTTATCTCCATAGGTTTCAGATAAATAGCTTTTATCATTAATATTCATAATATAAAGGGAAATTCCTGTTGTATTGGCACTCATTCCAATCTGATAAAAATCTCTTGTTTTTCCACCAGCATATTGCATGGTATATGATCCATACCCGATATTGGCATTGGAAACGGTTTTGTTTTCACTGTTTTTACCATCCAGAAACCACAGCTGGCAATCCGGCATGAGTTCAAGAATAATGTTGTGGAGTTCCTGCATATCATTACGCTTCAGTTCCGGCTGGCTGTTGATGTAGTCCTGGATTTGTTCTTGGGTGGTCATAGATCAGAAATTGATTTTTGAGATTATCGAGCAACTAATTTAAAACAAAAAAGAACAGCGATTACTGTTCTTTTTTATTATATTTTTCCTGATTTATTGAATCAGTTCTTTCATTGTTTGCTCTGTTTTCATCAGTTCACCTTGTGGAATCTGATGATGAAGATAAGTGAAAAGCAAATTGGCGACCCAGCTGTTTTCAATCTGATGAATGTAGTAAGAGCAAATCAAACCAAAATCATCCGAAATATAAGCCGGAAGATCTGAAGAACCGGTACTTCTGAATGTGGAAACAAAAATCTGCTTTCGGATATCACTTATTTTGTCTTCCGTTTCCTCATCAAAAGGCTTTTCTTCAATCATCTGGTAAGCTTTCATCCATTCATCAGAAAACTCTGCAGAATCTCTGTTGTCAAGAATTTCATCAATCTTTTCCGGAGTAATATGGTCAAGAGCTGTTTTTAAAGATTGATTAAAAACAGCTTGCAGTATGTTAATTTTTTCTGTCGTCATCACAGTCTGTATTCTATCCAAATGCTCTTTTCAGTAAGCTTTCCACTTTTGGTTCACTGCCTCTGAAATTTTTGTAAAGCTCCATCGGATCTTTCGTTCCCCCTGAAGAAAGCAGTACTTTATATTTGGCTGCAATCTCAGGATTGAAGATTCCGTTTTCTTTGAAATACTGGAATGCATCGGCATCCAGAACTTCCGCCCATTTGTAAGAATAATATCCTGCGGAATATCCTCCCTGGAAAATGTGGGAGAAACTTGGACTCATTGCCGTTTCAGCGTTGGAAGGATAAAGAGTGGTTGCTTTGGTATATTTGTCTTCAAACTCTTTTACGCTTTCGTTCTCCAGTTCTGCCACTTTGGTGTGATAGTTCATATCCAGAAGTCCGAAACCTAGCTGTCTTAAAGTCTGATATCCTTCCATAAAGTTTTTAGACTGCTCAATTTTTTCAATTTTCTCGTCAGGAAGTACTTCTCCGGTTTTATAATGTTTTGCAAACGTTTTTAAGAATTCCGGCTCATAACAGAAGTTTTCCAGAAACTGTGACGGAAGTTCCACAAAATCCCATTTCACAGAAGTTCCGGAAAGAGTAGGATATTGAGTATCTGCCATCATGCCGTGAAGCGCATGTCCAAACTCGTGGAATAGAGTAGTCACCTCCTGGAAAGTCAGTAAGCTAGGGGTATCTTTTGTCGGTTTGCTGAAGTTGCAGACAATTGAAATATGCGGGCGGGAATTTTCACCGTTTTGTTTGTATTGATTTTTGTAGCTGGTCATCCATGCACCGGCTCTTTTACCTTTTCTCGGGAAATAATCAACGTATAAAAGAGATTTATAAATTCCATTCTCTTTTACTTCATATACTTTTACATCCTCGTGGTATTTTGGAATGTCATTTCTTTCCTCAAAAGTCAGTCCGAAAAGTTTCCCGGCCAGCCCGAATACAGCATCCTGTACCTGGTTTAATGGAAAATAAGGTTTCAGTTCTTCATCAT
>CBFQYI010000192.1:0-8317 GCA_965720825.1 uncultured Chryseobacterium sp.
TTCGAATATTATATCATCGAGGTAAACCCTAGAGTTTCCCGTTCATCAGCGTTAGCAAGTAAGGCAACAGGATATCCGATTGCAAAAATTGCTGCAAAAATCGCTGTAGGATTAACGCTGGATGAAATCATGAACCCGGTAACAGGAAAAACATACGCATGTTTCGAGCCGGCTCTTGACTATGTGGTAACGAAATTCCCAAGATTCCCATTCGATAAATTTGAAACGGCAGACAGAAGACTTTCTACTCAGATGAAAGCAACTGGTGAAGTTATGGCGATCGGAAGAAACCTTGAAGAATCTTTACAGAAAGCAATCCGTTCCTTAGAAACAGGAATCAAGCATTTAGGATTAAAAACAAAGCAGGCTCAGGCGCTTACTGCTGAGGAAATCGAAAGAAGAATCAGAGTGTGTGATGACGAGAGATTATTCATCATCGGAGATGCTTTAAGAAGAGGTTACGACTGGGAGCAGATTGTAGAATGGAGTAAAATCGACAAGTTCTTTATCTGGAAACTGAAAAAATTAGTTGACTTCGAAAAAGTAATCGCTGACAACAAATTTGATAAAGAAACCCTAATTGAAGCTAAGAGATTAGGTTTTGCAGACATCAATATCGCTGTTCTTTGGGATGTAAAAGAGCGTGAGGTTTTCAACTTCAGAAAAGAAAACGGAATCATGCCGGTTTACAAAATGGTAGACACTTGTGCTGCTGAATTTGAAAGTGAAACCCCTTATTTCTACGGAACTTACGAAGAAGAGAACGAAAGTGTTGTTTCGGACAAAGAAAAAATCATCGTACTAGGTTCAGGGCCTATCAGAATCGGACAAGGAGTTGAGTTTGACTACGCAACCGTTCACTCAGTATGGGCAATCAAAGAAATGGGTTACGAAGCGATTATCATCAACAACAACCCTGAAACAGTTTCTACAGACTTCTCTATCTCTGACAAACTATACTTCGAGCCGCTTACAGAAGAAGATGTCATGAACATCATCGAGCTTGAAAAACCTAAAGGAGTAGTGGTACAGTTCGGAGGGCAGACTGCAATTAACCTTGCCGATAAATTAGCCGCTCACGGAGTACAGATCTTAGGAACTTCATTAGAAGATCTTGACAGAGCTGAAAACAGAGATAAATTTGAAAAAGCACTTCAGGAGCTTGGAATTCCTCAACCAAAAGGAAGAACTTCAACTTCGAAAGAAGAAGCTATCGAAATCGCTAACGAAATCGGATATCCGGTATTGGTTCGTCCGAGCTACGTTCTTGGAGGTAGAGCGATGGAAATTGTATATGCCGAAGCAGAACTGGCTCACTACATGGAAAATGCAGTAGAGGCAAGCCCTGAACACCCTGTATTAGTAGATAAATACATGGTAGGAAAGGAAATTGAAGTAGATGCCATCTGCGACGGTGAAACAGTAGTGATTCCAGGAATTATGGAGCACATCGAAAGAGCAGGAGTTCACTCCGGAGACTCTATCGCAGTATATCCACCACAAAATATCTCTCAGAGCGAGATTGATACTTTGGTAGACTACACGAAGAGACTTGCAAAAGGATTAAACGTTATCGGATTAATGAATATCCAGTACGTTCTTTTCGAAGGAAATGTATATGTAATCGAAGTAAACCCTCGTTCTTCAAGAACAGTTCCTTTCTTATCTAAAATCACAGAAGTTCCAATGGCTAATCTTGCAACAAAGGCAATCTTAGGACAAAAACTGAAAGATTTAGGCTACGAAAACGGATTGGTTCCAAACAAAGAAGGAGTATTTGTAAAAGTACCGGTATTCTCTTTCTCTAAGCTAACGAAAGTTGATATCTCTTTAGGCCCTGAAATGAAGTCTACAGGAGAAGTTATGGGGAAAGATACAACCCTTGAAAAAGCACTTTACAAAGGATTGGTAGCAGCGGGAAGAAAAGTCCCTATGCACGGGTCTATCCTGTTCACGGTAGCAGATAAGCATAAAGATGAAGCAGCAGCTCTTGCAGCAAGATTCCATGAAGTAGGATTCAGAATCTGGGCTACCGAAGGTACTGCGAAGTTCTTCGGAGAAAAAGGAATCCCTTGCAAGATCGGATACAAAATCGGAGAAGAAAGTGTAAATCTTATCGACCTGATCCAGAAAGGAAAAGTTCAGTATGTTGTAAATACCACTACAAAAGGTAAGCAGGCAGAAAGAGACGGATTCCAGATCAGAAGAATGAGTGTGGAAAACGGTGTTCCTTGTTTAACTTCAATGGATACGGTAGAAGCCATCTTAAAAGTAATCGAAAGTATGAGTTTCAAAATGGAGACGATGTAATTTCGAACTAGAATAAATATTAAAATCCCACAAGTTTTCTTGTGGGATTTTTTTATCAATTAATCCAGAAAAAATAAAGGACTCTGTTTACTTTTGCAAAAGCCATTTAAACTCCAGTACAATGAGTATAAAATCAATTACGATAGGATTTCTATGTTGTATTTTCGTAGCAGTGCTTTCAGGATGTTCCTGGATAACTGATTTCTATATTCAAAACCTGACTGACTCCAAAAAAATAATTAAGATCAATTACAGTTATCCCATCTCAAAAGCCATTGATAATGAAGCCGACAGCTTTGCATTTAATTATGAAAGTGGAATATTGTCACCTCGGTCTTTCTATAAAATCAAAAATCCAAAGTCTCTTGAAAAAATAGAAATAAAAGATTCTTCCATTGTTCTTGAGCTTTATCCAAATTCAACAACAAAAATTTACAAAAGCCATAATGGAAGCTGGAGATATAGGATTAAGAGTGTTGAGATTAATGGAACCATTTTTTATCCTTCAGAATTAATAAATAAAAACAGATATATCAGTAAGGATTATGTTTATAAAATTAATTAAAAGTTGACTATGAATTTTTATTTGAAAATACAACGGGCTTTTCTAAAAAGCGTAATAGCGTTTATACTTATTATTGGTTTTCAGGCCAAAGCTCAATCCGAGTTTAATATTGTCGGAAACTGGGAATCCATCGATTACTGGAAGAGTAAAGGCAAAGCAGGCTTTACAAAAGATGGATATGTATCCATTACAATTAACGGAGAAGAAATTGACGGCAAGAATTTTATCATCCACGGAGGTCCTAATAATGGACAAAAGGGAGAACTAAAATATAAAATTGATATGGATAAAACACCAATTGAAATTGATTTTATTGCAGTAAAAGATAATCAGGAAAAAGGAAGACTGCTAGGAATTATAGTTCCGGTTAACGATTCAAAATTCCTTATGCTGATCAACATGAATGGGAAACGGCCTGAAAGTATAGATCATGATGAAACAATGACACTTACAAAGATTGAATAAAATTGATCTGAAAACAATTCAAACCTCATAGATTTCAAAAATCTATGAGGTTTTTTGTAATTTAAATTTTTTAAAAAAATAAGTAATTTTGAAACCTGATTATTAGGACCTTTACAAGCAGTATAAAGATTTAAGAGCTCTTGTAGCTGAACATACTTATAAAGGCAAATCCAACAAAAGAAAGATTGAGATCTAGAAATATTGAAAACAGAATGAAAGATAAATTACAATTTATTTACAAACCATTTTTATTAATTGCGATAGGGTTTATTTTAATATATACTTTTTTGAATTGGTTACTTTTTATGAAAATAGGTATCCCTCTGAAAGAAGATATTGCTGAGTTTTGGCTACCTTTTGGATTGCCTTTTATCCCGATTTTGATTTGGCTTCGACCAAGGATAAAATTGTTAAAATTTAAAAATGAAAACTCTTCTTTTGTTTACCAATTCTTAGCTTGTTTCGCTATTGCTATTCCGACAATTATTGCTCAGAAATATTTAGCAACTGCTACCGGAGAACTGACAAAGCTGAATGTTATTTCAGAAATACAGAAAACAGAACGTACAAAATATTATACTCTTAAAAATTATTATATAGATAAACGGCATATTGCCATACAGAATACCGCATCTGTTACAGGCAGAAATAATGAGCGTTTTAATATGCTGATTTATGTTGCAATGCCAATCCTGGAAAAAGCGTCTGATACAATTAATGTGACTCATCAATATTGGCTTGGTAAGCTATATTCGGAGCAAATCACTAATAGTCTTTCAGATGAAGAAAAGAATGAGAAATATAAATTGTTTGCAGAACAGTCACAGAAAGAATTTGAAAACACAGATTTTCATAAATTCACTTATTTAGAAACCATTGGAAATACTGAAGATCATGATGAATATAATAAAGCTCTTGAAAAAGCAGAGCAAAATTTATCTCATGATAATATAATTTTTGAAGCAAGAAAAGAACCGTTTGAAGCACGAAATGGAAATAAGTTTTCCTGGATATTCGGCTCCTTTGCAATAGGTGTCTTTGCCTATTTTATCTTATTGTTATTTCCAAAATTTAATAAAAATAGATTGGAAAGTTTTAAGGAAAAGGGTGTTACGAGAATAGATTCAGACTTAAAGGAAATCCTTGATATGTTTATTCCAAAAGAAGGATTTTTTATAACTCCCATTTTAATTGATTTAAACCTACTAGTTTATATCTTAATGGTTTTTTCAGGACTGGGATTAGTTTCTTTTAAAAGTGATGATTTGTTAAATTGGGGAGCTAATTTTAAACCATTGACTACAGACAATCAGTGGTGGCGATTGCTGACAAATACATTTCTGCATGGAGGTTTAATGCATATTTTCGCAAATATGTTTGGACTATTATTTGTAGGTATTTTCCTTGAACCGTTATTGGGCAGAGGAAAATATTTGTTGATATATTTGATAGCAGGTGTTATGGCTAGTTTTACAAGTATTTTGTGGTATGATGCAACAGTAAGCGTTGGCGCCTCAGGAGCAATTTTTGGTTTATATGGTTTTTTTCTCGCCTGTATGCTTTTTAAAGTATTTTCTGCAGATTTTAATAAAGTTTTTTTAATCAGTATAATTGTTTTTATTGGTTTTAACTTGCTTATGGGGTTCACAGGAGGTATTGATAATGCCGCTCACATTGGTGGATTAGTGACTGGATTTATTATCGGAATGATTATGTCTGGACGATTGAAAAGAGAAATAGAGCTTACAGCGGAACATCAAAGAAAATAAGATCAATCCAAAATTCTCGATCATTTTTATCATACCAGCTTAAAAATACATGATGTTTACCGAATTATTTATAAATTAGAGCGTTAAAATTCAAGCTGTTATTATTATTTAAAAACTAATAAAAATTCCACCAAATCAAAATATAACCATGGCAGAATATTACGCAAAATCAAGCAATTCTTTATCTTTTGAGGTTACAAGAGAAGAAAAATTAATTGGAAAACTTATCTATACAAGCTGGTTTAAATTTAATGCTGTTATTGAAATTGCGGATGGTATGACCTATCAGGTGGAGCCAAAAGGTTTTTGGGGAACTACGATTGAGTTGAAAGATCACGAAAGAGTTCTTCTGAAATTCAGAATGAACTGGAACGGGGAAATTGTGGTGCAGACCTATTTTGATGGGATTAAAAATGGCTATCTTTTTAAACACAGAGGGATTTTTAAAGAATCATTTGTCCTTACAGATCAGGACGGCGTTGAGCTGATGATTATAAAACCCCATCTGAAATGGACTTCCATGAATTATGAATACCAGATCACCACCTCTGATGCCTATGAAACCCTTCCGGAAAAAGAAATCGTTTTAATTAATGCACTGCATTGCGCCAATTATTATATGTCGATGATGGCCGCTGCCGTAATATAGAAGATAATTTTAGATTTAATAAAAATTATTACATATCATTATTTCAAAAGTCGAAGTCTTCGACTTTTGTCATTCTGACACAGAATGAAGTTCTGCGAACATTGTTCAAAGAATCTCATTAAATCTATTTTTACCTACTTTCCAAAGCCTTCGAAACAGCCAAACTATCTTCCAGTAGTCTGTAGCGTGTAATTTTATTATTTTGAATACGTATCTGGATACAGAATAAAGACTCTACAATTCTGCCTGTTTCAAGCATTTTCGTCACAAATTCTCCCGTGATCACTGCATTTTCATCATCGTTGAAAAGATGATCAATTTTTGCAGAAACTGGTTCCGTATTTTTCCATAACACTTCAAAGAAATCTGAGACTTCCTGTTTGTTATTTCTTATTCCCAGCCATGGCGCTTTTTGTTCATCGCCAGGTATATACCAATCTACTGCATCTGAAAAAAGGGTGGTTAATTTTATCAAATTTCTTTCCGACATAAACTGTAGAAATTGCTGGATGGTTTCCTGGATATTACTGTTCATTTCTTGAAAATTATAATCAATAATTGGCTTTATACGAAGTTATGAAGATAAGAAAAATTTAAATTCTAATTGTTGTTTATTTTCAGTAAACCCTTTATTTATGGACTATTTCATTAAGGAAGTTTTATGATTTGTATCATGTTTTTATTTAGAATTAATAAAAATAAGATAATTTTGCAGAACTAACTTAATTATAAACATGAAAAAAACTATTATTTCTGCAGCTCTATTAGCCGTAACGATGCTGAGTGCCCAGGAAACGGATACCATTAAAGTGGCTGAAATCCAGTCCGTATCACTTCAGGGAACTCACAACTACAGAACCAAAAAATCTGAATCCATCGCAAGACTTCCTCTTGAAAACCTCGAAAATCCTACTGTTTACAACCTTGTTCCCAAAGAAATCATCAGTGAAATGGGAGCAATGGACTTTAACACAGCGATGGCTTCCGCTCCAGGAGTTGTTGTAAGCAACAGTGTAAACGACAGCGGGAATGATATTTTCATGAGAGGTTTCAGTTCCAATGCCAGTTTCAGAAACGGACTGATTCAAAACCCAAGAGTTCAATCCGAGATCGCTAATATCGAGAGAGTAGAAGTAATAAAAGGCCCATCCGGAACTTTATTCGGAGGAACATTAGCCAACTATGGCGGTGTGGTGAATATTGTAACCAAAAAACCACAAGAAAACTTCGGAGGAATTATTAATTATACCACCGGAAGCTGGGGAATGAACAGAATCACAGCGGATGTGAATACTCCTTTAAACAAAGAAAAAACAGCATTGGCAAGATTCAATGTCGCAGCCTATTCTCAGGATTCTTTTCAGGATGCAGGCTACAACAAAGGATTATTTTTCTCCGGTAGTGTTTTGTATAAAGTAAGTGACAAAACAACTGTAACACTTGATACAGAATTTCATGCGCCAGACAAAACATTGAATGCTTATGTAAGAAACTCAGAAAAACTGACTTTACACTCCATGAAAGACCTGGAAGTGGCTTACAAAAGAGCATTCACAAGTAATGACATCGGTTCCAAAAGAACCAATTTTGTGACGATGGCTGAGGTTACCCATAAATTCAATGATCAATGGACTTCAAGAACCTCTTACCAAAGAGGAGAAGCCAATGAAAATGAATCGATCTTTTTAGTACTTAGATATCTGAATAACAATCAGGTAGAAAGAATGATCCGTCCTTTTGACAGCTTTAAAGTAACCACCGACAATATTCAACAGAATTTTACAGGAGATTTTAAAATAGGCGGCTTAAGAAACCGTCTGGTAGTAGGAATAGATTACTTCCAGCAAAGAACAAAATATCAGTTCCCTTATTATGAAGCCAACGGATACAGCAATGTTTTCATGCCTTATGACAAAGTAAATCTTGACAGCTCTTCAGCATGGGATCCTATCTCAAGAAACAAATTCATGAACAGAGAGAGAAAATCTACAGAATCTGATATTACGACTTTCAGAACGATCAGTGGTTATATCTCCAATGTTTTGAATATCACAGATAATTTACTGGTGATGGCCAGTTTGAGAGTAGATAGTTATAAAAATGATGATATGGTGGTAAATGGTGTAGAGATCTCTACCAAAAACGGATATCCGGAAAATAAAGTTACAGGGTACAGCCAGACCCAATTTTCACCAAAGTTCGGATTGGTCTATGAAATTGTAAAAGATCAGATCTCATTCTTCGCCAATTATGTGAACGGATTTAAAAACTATGCTCCGTCACTGAATGAAGTCGGTGTTTTGACAAAATGGGATCCTGAACAGGGAAATCAGATTGAAACAGGTTTCAAAGTGGATCTTTTCCATAAAAAATTACTGACGACCGTGAGTTATTATCATATTAATGTTAAAAACAGACTGGTTGCAGATCCGGGAGGAATAGGAAGTATTCAGGATGGTAATATCAAAAGTCAGGGACTGGAAATAGGCATCATTGCCAACCCTTTCAAAGGATGGAATATCGTTGCCGGATACGGATATAACGATAACAAATATGATG